>JBBRUN010000305.1:0-7013 GCA_038247765.1 Gemmatales bacterium
AGAGCCGGACGCGTTAGCGACGTGGGCGATCCAGCCGATTTCAGCAATCGGATCTGGGCAACCCAGCAAAACGTCGCTAACGCGTCCGGCTCTGACGAGCCGCCAGAATGCTTGAACTCAATTCCGGCTCTTTTACTTTCCTCTCTGTACTCTCTGTGGCATATCGACTTACCATACCGCCATGCCGGAACTCCCCGAAGTCGAAACCGTCGTCCGCGATCTCCGCCCGCTGATCGTCGGGCGGACGATCTCGTCGATTTGGCTCGGCCCCAAGAAACTCCGCATGCCTTGGTCGGACGTTTGGAATGCCGGTGTCGTGGGGGCGTCGGTCGCCGCGATCCGCCGGCGCGGGAAGTGGATCCTCGTCGATCTCGATTCCGGCGCGATCTTGCTCGTCCACCTCGGCATGACCGGACAATTTACCGCCGTGCCCACAGCCGATCCTCGGCCCGATCATTTGCATTTCGTCTTCGACCTCGGCGGCGGCCATGAACTGCGCTACCGCGATGTCCGCCGATTCGGCAGCGTCCAGTGGATCGCCAGCGATGCCGTGGTTCAGCACGCCTTCGGCGAGACCCTCGGGCCGGAGCCATTCGATATCCCTGCGGTTCCATTCAGCACGGCCCTGCGCGCCAGCCGGCGGAACCTCAAAGCGATCCTGCTCGATCAATCCATCCTCGCCGGCGTCGGTAACATCTACGCGGACGAATCGCTGTTCCGCGCCAAACTGCACCCGCAGACCCTCGGCAGCGACCTCACGAAGGCGCAGTGCGACCGATTGCGATTGGCGATTGAAGCCGTGATCGTCCGGGCCATCGATAGCCGGGGATCCTCGATCCGCGATTACATCGGCGGGTCGGGTCTGCGCGGCGGCTTCCAAGATGAGTTCGCGGTTTACGGCCGCACCGGGGAGCCGTGCGACGTGTGCCAAACGCCGATAGAAATGATCCGCGTCGCGGGGCGGTCGTCGCACTATTGCCCGAAGTGTCAAAAGAAGAATCCGCGCCGGTGAGGCGCGGATGCGATCGTTACTTAGCCGGCATCTGGATCGGTGCGGGCATGAATGGGCCTTGGGCCGGGAAGTACGGGTTGGCTTGGAAGCCACCGTTGCTACCGGGGGGGGCGTAGAACGGGGCGTTGTACATCGGGGCGGGCGTTTGGAAGTGGGCGTTGTACGGGAAGTACAAGTACCACGGTGCGGCTTGGAAGGCCGGCAGAGGCTGCTTGTGGAACAGCGACTTGAAAATCGGCTTCTGGCCTTGGGCGCCGAACGGGCTTGGGCCTTGGGCTTGAGCACTACCGGCGAAGGCCAGCAGGGCCACCGCAGCGGCCACGGCGAACAGGAACTTCTTCATCGGGTCTTCCTCGGCCTAGTCCGTTAGAGATGTGCGCTCCTCCCTGCGAGTGCGCACCGAGTACACGATCATTCTGCGCGATGGTTATCGGACACGCGGATCGGCGGGGCGAATTCCGCCGATGACGCACTGTCGCGAGGCACTACAGCCGCGACGACCGGAACTCTTTAGCGTTCGCTCACGGTCAGGCTCGCCGCTTGGATCGATTGATCCGGTTGGATCGCCGAGTGGCAGGTCGAGCAAGCGCCCGAGCCGCGGTGGTGCCACGGGTTGATGCGGTGACCGATGTTCTTCAGCGTGGCCAGCGAGTACGAGCTCCAGTTGTGGCCGCTGCTGCAGGTGCCGCAGGGGCTGTGGCGGACGCCGTGGAGGCCGCCGAAACCGCCGCCCGAGAGATCGCCGATTCGCAACCGCCCCGTGGCTCCGCCGCCGCCGCCCGTTCCGCCGAGTGGGCCGGTGTAGCGCAGATCGGACGTCCAAGGGCCGTACGGTTCGAACGGGTAGTAACCCGAGTACGGCCCGTAGTTGACAAGCGGGCCTTCTTGGTGAATCCGCGGGAAAATGGCGTAAGCGAATGCGTAGAATCCTGCGGGGGGGAAACCGGTGCCGATGTGTTTGTGATGGTGGTGTCCGCCTGGCCCGTAGCCGTAGCCGAAGTTCGCGGTCGCCATGGCCGGGGCGCAACCGCCCGGTGTGTTGCAACCGGGGCCTTGGGCCGAAGCCGCAGTGGCCGTCGCCAGAGCGAGGGGCAGGGCCAGCATCCCTGCCAAGAGTATCCGTCTCATTGTCTGCCATCCCGTGAATGGAACGTGGCCCCGGCGCCGCCGACTCCCGACGGGCGATCCCATGGCCAGTGCCGTAGCTTGCGCTACAACGGCGCGATTGCCAGCGATGTTATCGGACGGGGTTGATGGGGAAGCCGCAGCAGCGTGGCGGGACCGGATCAACGCGGACGGATTTTGGGATCGCTTCAACCGCACCAGCCGCGCAAGGTCTCCAATTCCGCCGCCGTGACGCCGCGCGAGCCGATGGTGCGGCCGGGGTTGTCCGCGCCGTGGCAATCGCTGCCGCCGGTGATGGCCCAACCGAGTTCCTTCGCCCACGCCCGCAGTTCTTGGGTGCGGCCCACCGTCGCGGCGGGGTACTCGGCTTCCACGGCTCGCAAGCCCAAGTCACCGAAGCGCCGGAGGACGGCCGAGTCGTAGTCCGATGCCGGGTGGGCCAGCGATGCGATTCCCCCGGCCGCGCGGATCAATCGGATCGCTTCGTCCGTCGGTATCAACGCCTTCGGTGAAATCGAAGAGATCGCCGGATTGAGGAATCGGGTGAAGGCGTCGTACCGGCTGCGGGCGAATCCGGATTCGACCAACAACCCGGCCAAATGCCGGCGACCGGGGCAGGCCGTGCCGGCGAGCACCGCATTCACACGACCTTCGTCGATCGGCGTGCCGGCGCGGGCGAAGTGATCGATGCAGTGGCGGAAGCGCACGACCCGGCTCGCGGCGATCTTCGCCAGCGCGCCGAGCAGCGGCGCGTTTTCCGGATCGACGAACAGCCCGAGGATGTGGACTTCGCGCCCTTCGAACTCCGCCGAAATTTCGACCCCGGCGATGATCTCGGGCCGGCGCGGAACCGGAAATTGCGTCGCGGCGTCCCGTGCCGCCGCCAGCCCCGCGAAGGTGTCGTGGTCGGTCAGCGCGATCGATTTTAGATTGGCGACGGATGCGAGCGCGACGGCGTGGGACGGGGTGAAGTCGCCGTCGCTGGCGGTACTATGGAGGTGCAAATCGGCGGCGACGGTTCGGCCCGCGCGGGCCACCTGCTGGCAGAATTGGGTGAAGGGATCGCCGCGCGGCATCAGGCGCCGACCTGCGCCGGTTCGACCGGCCGACCCTTGGCAATCTTGTCGAGGATGCCATTGACGAAGGCCGGAGAATCCTTCGACCCGTACCGGCGAGCCAGTTCGATGGCTTCGTTCAAGATCACCGGAATCGGTTCGAGCTTCGCCGCGTGCAGGAGTTCGAACACGCCCAGTCGCAATACGTTCCGGTCGGCCGGGAGCATCCGCGTCAGTCGCCAATTCTGCGCCGTCGCCGTCAGCAATTCGTCGATTGGAATGCGTTGGAGCAGGACGCCGTCGAACAAACCGAGGCAAAAGGCGACCGATTCGGGGTCGCGCTGGGTGCGTTGCTTGGCGAATTGCACGAGGGCCTTCCGCGGCATCGGCGAATGGTTCTGGTCTTGTTGGAAGAGCAGTTGCAAGGCCACTTCGCGGGCGCGAAAACGTCGAAACATGCGAACCGAACCTCGGGGCGGATACAACAGCCTCTGCTATCGTATCGGCCGGTGCGCCGTTCACGACCCCTCTTCCCGCGAGTTATTCCCATGGCCCGATTCCGAGTCGTGATCACCGACATGATCCGAGACGACATGGCTCCCGAGCGCGCGGTCTTCGGCGACTTAGCCGATGTCGTAGCCCTCGGAGCGGTCACCGAAGCGGAGCTGCTCGGTGGCATCGCCGAAGCCGACGGCTTGCTCGTCTACACGATCCCCTTTCCCACGGCATGCATTTCGGCATTGAAGCAATGCAAAATCATCGTCCGCTGCGGGGTCGGATACGACAACATCGACCACGTATTCGCCCGCGGCCGGGGCATCCCCGTCGCCAACGTGCCAGACTACGGCACCGAGGAAATCGCCGAGACCGCCATCGGCATGATGCTCGGCCTCTGCCGGGGGTTGCACGTCACGAACTCGCGGTTGCAGCGCGGCGTCGGCCAATGGAGTTACCGCGAAGCGGGCCGGGTGCACCGCCTGCGCGGCCGCGTCTTCGGCATGATCGGCTTGGGCCGCATCGGCATGGCCACCGCGATCCGGGCCAAGTCGTTCGGTATGGATGTCGTCTTCTACGATCCGTACGTTTCCGACGGCCTCGACAAAGCGCTCGGCATCCGCCGGGTCGAGACGCTGCCGGAGTTGTTGAAGCAGAGCCACGCCGTCAGCGTCCACACGCCCTTGACGCCCGAGACCACGCACATCGTCGATGCGGCCGCCATCGCGATGATGCCGAAGGGTTCGTACCTGATCAACACGGCCCGCGGCGCTTGCGTCGATACCAGCGCAATCCCGGCCGCGATCGCTTCCGGGCAGCTTTCCGGCGCGGGGATCGACGTGCTGGCGACCGAGCCACCCGCGGAAGACGATCCTCTACTGGTGGCGTGGCGCGATCCGAATCACCCCGCCTTCGACCGCGTGATTTTGAATCCGCACGGGGCCTTCTATTCCGAAGAAGGCCTGCTCGACATGCGCCGCAAAGGGGCCCAGACTTGCTTGCGGGCCTTGTTGGGGCAACCGTACCGCAACGTGGTGAATTGATTCACCCCAGCACTTGCGCGTAGGTCTCCGGGTTGAAGCCGACCACCATCGTCTTGCCGACTTTGGCCGTCGGCGCCCGGAGATTCCCGGTCGGCCCGATGATCAGCGACAAGATCGTCTCGTCGTCCGGTTTATCCTTCTTCAGGTCCAGCGTCTTCACGACCGTACCCCGCATCGCGATGATCGTGTCGATGCCTTTCAACAGAGCCAAAGCTTCCGCCGGCCCCAGTTTCGTTTTGTTCGCGATCACGGTTTCGGTCACGACCGTGCCCGCTCCCTCGCGGTAAGCTTCGGCCTTCTGGCAGGTCGCGCACGATTTTCGGTGATAGAGCCAATCGATCGATTTCGACATCACGGAAGCTCCGAAAAGAGAAACATCAGATGGTCGATGTCAGGCGCCGGGTCTGTCCACCCGGCCATCTTGGACGCGGATGACGCGGGCCGCGTAGCGCTTGGCCAATTCTTCGTCGTGCGTCACCAACAACAGTGTCATGCCGCGCTCGGCGACTTGGGCGAAGAGCAGCTCCATGACGCCCGCAGCACTGGAACTGTCGAGGTTCCCAGTCGGTTCGTCGGCGAGCAGCAGGCTCGGTCGGTTCACGAGCGCCCGCGCCACCGCGACGCGTTGCCGTTCGCCCCCGGAAAGTTCCGTCGGTTTGTGATTCAACCGGTGCGACAACCCGACCGCGTCGAGCATCGCGATGGCGCGCGTGCGGCGCTCGGTGCGCGCGCCCCCGGCGAGCATCAACGGCAGCTCGACATTTTCTTGCACCGTGCGACCCGCAATGAGGTGGAACGATTGAAACACGAAGCCGACGCAATCGCGGCGGTAGTCGGCGAGTTGGCTGCGGGAGAGCGCGCCGAGGTTGCGCCCGGATACGATGAGCATCCCCGCGCTCGGGACATCCAAGCCGCCGATGAGGTTCATGAGCGTCGATTTGCCCGAGCCGGACTTACCGAGGATCGCGACCCGTTCCCCCGATTCGATGGCGAGGTGAACCCCCGCGAGCGCCGTCACCGCCGAGGTGCCGGTACCGTAGATCTTCGAGACATCGGCGGCGCGGATGAGTGGCTCGGGCATGGAGCCAATCTATTTACGCGCTGCGATTCGGGAATAAAACCGGGCGGTCGCGGCTCTTATTTTCAGTAGGCACCATTCGCAATTTCCCCGCGAACCACCCTGAACTCGAGGCGGACTATGTACGGCTATTTGGCCGACGCGGTCGTGATTTTTCACGTCCTCTACGTCGCGTATGTCGTGGTCGGTCAACTGGCGATCATCGCCGCGGCCCCCTTCAAAACTCGCTGGGCGCGCAACCCGTGGTTCCGCTTCACGCACCTCGCGGCCATCGGCATCGTCGCCGTGGAAGCCATCATGGGCTGGCGTTGCCCGCTGAGCACGTGGGAAGAAAAACTGCGCCTCCTCGGCGGCGGCACATTCGATTCGAGCGAATCGTTCATGGGCCGGATCTTCCACAACCTGCTCTTCATCGACGGCATGCCCGAAGGCTTCTTCACGGTGCTGCACCTGTCGATGACGGTGCTCGTGATCCAAGGCCTCGTGATGTACCCGCCGCGCTGGTTCCGCCTCGGCGGACGGCCGGCGGAGCACGGCTCGAACCCGCAACTGGCGTAACGATTGCTGCAAAAACAACAGTTCCCTGCTTCCACTCGAATTGTGCAAATGCGAATCAACTGGAGTCAGGGATGGAAGACTCTGTCTCCAGAAATATCGCTCAGTGAACTCGCTGACTGGAATATTTCCAGCAAACGAACGGCAGTCGGTGTTTATTTCCCGTCGATTCTTGATTCGGACAGCGGACAACCCCCTGCGAAATCCCTGACGCCACTTCCTGAGGGCGGCCGTGGAACACGATGAATTTCGTGGGTCAATCGACGTAGGCGTCTTCCGTTCGCTTGCTGGAGTGTAACAAGCGGATCTTGCCCCGCAGTTGATCGAGCAGCTTCGGCGGTCGTGAAGTTTGGGAATTCGTCGGATTTGCGGACATTTTCGATTGACATCCAATGTGGGGTTGATGATACTGTCGGAAAGAAGCGGGGCGATTGTGTCTCCCCACCTCTGAGCGCAACCTAGAGTAGGCGGAAGCGCCAGCGAAATTGTATAAAATTTATTCTCTCCAATTATAGTTCGGCGGCAGCAAGGGAACTCAAGGAGTCGCGATGGTTCGCTTACAAATTGCTCTCTTCGCCGTGTGCGTCCTGTGCCTGTCGGCGGCGACGGCCGACGATAAGCCTAAGCCCGCCCTGGAGGCCAAGGTGGCA
>JBBRUN010000306.1:0-6990 GCA_038247765.1 Gemmatales bacterium
GAGCGGCCGCTTCACGGACTTTTTGCACGGCCGGGAGCAAGAGACCAATCAAGATGGCGATGATCGCGATAACAACCAACAATTCGATCAGCGTGAAGCCACGCCGACCCTGGGAGAGGGAACGAACCATGAACCACCTCGGAGAAGGGAAGAGAGAATAGCGAATTCCCAGAATTGGGAGTTTGGCTAATCGTATCTTAGCGTGAAGAATTTGTTATGGCAATGTGAAAATGCGAGAAGGGTGCGCCGGCGGATTCCGGCGGTCCAAATGACCAAGTGGCGGATGCGAAGTCGTTAGAGATAAGTAATACCGAGAATTCCTTTTCGCTTTCGGAGCTTTCGGAGCTTTCAGCGAGGGGGGTATGCAGAATGACTGAAAGCTGAAAGCGACATCGGACATCCTCCGCCAGAATCCTTCGACGCGCCTATGCGAGGAACGGGAAAATACCCCGTTCCTCGAGTTGATGTGCGAATACGCGGCTATTTTTTCAGGGGAGCTGGAGTCGGGGCACCGGCTTTTTCGGGCTTCGGTTTGGGCCGCGCGGCGGGGCCGTTGTCGTTCGAGCGCATCTCGATGCTGGCGGCGTGGCCGACCAAGCCTTCGATGTTCGCCATGGTCACGACGTCGTCGGACATGTCCCGCATCCCGGCGCGGGTGAACCGCATGACGCTCGTCCGTCGGCGGAAGTCGTTGGCATTCAAGCCGCTGGCGAAGCGGGCGGTGCCCCCGGTCGGCAGCACGTGCGACGGGCCCGCGGCGTAATCGCCCAGCGCCACCGGCGTGAACGGCCCGAGGAAAATCGCCCCGGCGTTGACGATTTCTTCCGAGAAGGCATCGACATCGCGGGTCTGGATGTGCAAGTGCTCCGGCGCAAGCAGATTCACCAAATCGGACGCTTCGTGCTTGTTCGCACATTGGACGAACGCCCCGTAGCGTTCGAGACTCTCGCGGACTTGCTCGGCCCGCCCGGCTTTCAGCATCCGCTTCTCGAGGGCCGCATACACTTCTTCCAGCAGCGGTTCGTACCAGGTCACCAGCACTGAAACCCCCGGTGCGTGCTCGGCTTGCGCGATCAGGTCGAGGGCCACGTAGTGCGGGTGGGCCGAATCGTCGGCCACGACCACGACTTCGCTCGGGCCGGCGAGGCAGTCGATGGCGCACTGGCCGTACACGAATTTCTTGGCCAAGGCGACATACTGATTCCCCGGCCCGCAGACCATGTCCACGGCCGGGATGCCCTCCACACCATAGGCGAATGCGGCGATCGCTTGGGCACCGCCCATGCGGTACACCTCGGAGATACCCAGTTCGAAGCAGGTCGCCAGCATTTCCGGGCTGTAGGCCCCGGTATCCTTTGGCGGCAAGGCCACGGCGATGTCTTCGACCCCGGCGGCACGAGCCGGGCAGACGGTCATCATCAAAGTCGAGGGGTACGCGGCCGCACCACCGGGGCAGTAGACGCCGACGCGGCGCAGCGGCCGGTAACGCAGGTGAATATCGTGCGAACCGGATAGTCGCAATTCGGCGTCGCGGTGCAGTAGACCGGACTGGAACGAGTCGATGTTGTAGCGGATGCGGCGGATCGAATCGAGCATGGCCGGGTCGGCGGCGGCGTGGGCTGCGGCGAGTTCGGCCACCGGCACCCGCAACGCATCGGCTTTCAGCTTCACTTTGTCGAGCTGTTCGGTGTATTTCAGCAGGGCTGAGACGCCTTGATCGCGAACGCCGACGCAGATTCGCTCGACGACTTGTGAAGGCGTCAGCGCTTCCCCGAAGACGGCTTGCGTCAGTTTTCTCGATGCGGGTGAGACGACTTCGGATTCAACCCGAAATTGATCCCGGAGTTTCTTGAGCTGCGAGGTGGCGTTGGACGCCGACATATCAATGCGACGGATCTTCAATGCAGACATGGGTTTACCTCTCCGGAGAACGGTAGGCCGCTTCCCCGAGGCCGATCGGCCGCAGTCGAGACCGGACAATCTTACAAGTTTGTTGTATGTCCGGAGTGGTTTTCTTCAAGGAAGGGCACGTGCATTCGACCGCGTTGACCGACATAAAGTGTGCGGAGGATTTCGGTTACACTCGATTTGCGAATTGGGTGATTCCTGAAGGGCTTAGTGTCTGTTTACTGCGCCCGGCGGTGTGGTGGTCTTGGTCGTTGGGGCCGTTCTCAGCCAACCCCAAGCGGCCACGGACGTACTGAGCGCGGCGTAGGCTGCTAATGCCGCGATCAACAAGTTCTTAAATGGAAACGGTTTGCGCTCCGGTTCGATTTCTCCTTCGATCTCATCCTCGACCAAGGCTCCGGAATCTTCGACCGTCGGTTCTTCGACCAAATCCTCGAACGGATTCTCGGACAGGGCCTCCGTCGGCACATAAGTCGGTGTGGATGCGATCGGCGCGGCGGTCGATGATCGCATCGGCTGGAGTTCCGGCAAGCCGGGGATCCTCAGCGTCGCTTGCAACGAATCGGTGCGTTCCGTAGGCGCGGTCGAGGGGGGCACCGTCGCCGGGACGACGAGTTTCCGGGGCGTGTCGTTCCCGCCGAAGAGACTGTCCCCATCGTCGTCTTGATCGTTGAAGATGCTGTCGGTGGCTTCATGGGCGCGGCGTAGCGTTTCGGTGAAATCGGGTACCAACGAGCGCGCGGCCACGGCCGGAGAGGGGACGACGGTCGCCGATTGGCAGTAGGGACAGGCGATGGCCCGACCCTCGGCATCCGGCGTCACCGCGATCTCACGGGCGCATTGGCTACAGGGAAGCGAAATGGAATTCATAAATTCTCGACCGGCGAACACCGTCTGGCACTTGCAAGATAGCTCACACCCGGGGCACTTCCCAACAGATAATCGGAAATGAGTGTGCGGACGGCGCCGAGCATCAGTCGTCGTCGGCATCGCGGAGTTTTTTCGCCCGCACGACGGGTGGCCGTTTCCGGATCACCACCGGCTCGGTCTTTTTCTTCCGGGTCAACCCTACCAACAGGCCGACCCCCGTGATCCCGATTAAAAGAACCGCCGCTCCCCCGCAGCCGGCAATCCAAATCCATTTAGGCCCCGGATTCGCTTCGGGCGTCGCATGCTCCGGATCCAAATTGATCGGTTGCCCATCTTGGGTCGGAATGCCGTTCGGCTCCGGGGGAATTTGGATTCCGTTGGGCCAGACGGTTTCCAGTTCACCCGGTTTCAATTGGCTGCGGCCGGGGAGTTCGATGCGGTCCCCGGTACTTGTGAAGGCAAGAGGCCCCGGTACCGCCAAGTAGCTACCGACCCAGAACGCGGCCTGCTTCCACACTTGCCGGTCGAAGAATTCGCGTGCGGTGGCGCTGTCGTCGGTGATTGTCACCGTCAGGTTCGAGCGGCCGAGATCCATCTTGTACTCGCCCGAGTCGGACGACTTCAGGATGCGTCCGTTCAGTTTCAATTCCGATTTGCACCGCACGTTGTACGGTTTGACCGTTTCTTGCTGGCCGAGTTTCTTGACGTCGTACCAAGTCAAATTCAGCGTGTCCCCCGTCGGCGTCGCGGTGGCGGTCAGGCTCAGAGTCAGTGGGGCGTCGTCGGTAATCGTCACTCCCCCGGCCTTCAAACGCTCGGTCACTTTCGCCAGCGCCTCGGCGCGGAACCGAAGCGGCGCGGCCGACCAATCGAGTTGCAAGCGGATTTGGCTCCCCGGTCGGAGGTAGCGCTCTGTCGCATTCGTCTCGGCTGCGAGGACCGCCTCGACGCCTCGGCGCGGGAAGGGCACAGCTTGGGCCAACGTGGGGAACGAACCCCCCTTTGCACGCAGGAAGTACCAGAGCCGCCCGTCGGCGGGGGCCGATGCCGCCGGTTTGCCGCCGATGGCGATCACGTCCCAGACGTCGCGTTCGGCCACTACATCGACGACTTTAAACCCGTCGAATACCAGTTCGCCGCCGAGGTGAGTTTGAATCGGCCCGGCGCCCAACGGCGCAGCGAAATCCTTCTTGGTGCGGTGGGCGAAGAGGTTCCAGACGAAATACCGGAAGGTCTGCCCGACAAAAATACTCGCGACGATCTGTTGCCCGTCGCCGCGCACGCGGATCGCTGCGGTCGATAGGTTCTTCCCCAGATTCGCCGCGATCGTGCCGAAGCCAGTGCCGAACTGAGCGCTGAAAATGTGCAATCCGGTGGGCGTGGCGATGAGGATTTGATCCCCTTCTGGGCTGAGTGTCGCCGATCCCGCCCCCGGCAGTTCCACCGTCCATTCCGGTTCGCACCGGGGCATCCGCCAGCCCACCAGCAGCCCGCCGCGGTCGAGCGTGACGACCCGCTGTTTGTCGATCACCGCAGCGAAGAGTACGCCGCCGGCTCGGGTCGGCGACGGTTGCCAACGGCACAGCATTTCCCCGGCCGCATCGTGGAAGGCGAGGGTCGGCGAGGGTGGCGAAGTCGAATCGACGGTCAGAAATCCGGAGTCGTCGGCGAACTCGCCGAAGACCCGGCGCTCGGGTGGCAGTTCGATGGCGGGCCCCGACGACGACTCGGTCCAAACTGAGACGGCCCGCTTCTGCACAGTGTCCGCCGAGCTCGAAGAATCCCGTTCGACGACGGCCCAACGGCCATTGCGGGCGACGTGCAACGCGACGATCGAGCGGAAATCGGTTGATTCGATTTGGAACGGCTTCATCGGCACCAGCGCCGGCGCCGACGCGAAGGAACCGAGGAACGGCTCGGTGTTTACGGGCAGCTTGCGGGCGTTGCGGAAATCGGCCGCGATGATCGGCCTTGTCTTCGGCCCGCTCTCGCGGACGACGGCGAGTTCAGACGATTTCCCGATTTGAACCGCGCGCGCGGCGATCACGGTGTCGGGGTCGAGCGCCAACCGGGCCGCGCTCGGGAGGAGGGTCGGAATCGTCCGAACCACTTGACCCTCAGCGTTCATCAGGGTTTCTTCATCAAGGAACCAACCGCCGGAGCGGATCGGTCGCAGCGATCGAGTCGTTGAATACGCAGCGTGTTTGGCGCGGACCGCGGCGACGGTTTTGGGCGACGCTTCGCCGGCCGTCCAGATTTTCAGCGTCCCGTTGTCCGCGTCGATGCTCGTCAGCAGTGCGAGTTGCGAACCATCGGCGGAGAATGCCAGCGCCGGGGGCAGCGGCAACCCGGTCGCAGTCTTTCCGGCTTTCAACGGTTCCCAGACAGTCAACTCGCACGTGCCGGCCGCGGTGTCGAACAGAGCGATACCTTCGTCTGTCGGTAGGGCGACGAATTGACCGCCGGGGCTGACCGAGAAAAGCCGGTTGATGGGCCCGAGGCCGAGAAAAGGCTTTCCCGGAATGGCGACGGGTTTGCCGACGTTCCCAGTGGCCGCTTCGACGATGACGAACTCGGACTTCGCCCCCCAGAGGAAAGCGACGAGCCGATCCGAATCGAGCCAGGCATAGTTAGCCGCGAATGCGGGCAGTGCGATGTTCCGCACGTTCCCATCGGCGAGCGTCGTCACCTCGAGAGTTTTACTGGTCACTTGGGTCAACCGGACACCGTACGCGCCGTCGGGCGAGAGCAAATCGGGCATGTTGATCAGCGCGATGTCCGTGGCGGGGAATCGGGCGGATTCCCGGCCGGTGCGCAAGTCGAAGACGATCCGCGTCGGCCGGGCTTTGGAATCGTTGACGACCGCGAACGGGCCGAAATGCTCGGCAAACGTGATTTGGCACCGGCTGCCGTCGAGGGCGATCGGGGCGTCGTGCGGCTTCCAATCGCTCGCTTTTGCGGGCGGATCGGCTTTCCAATCCGCCGCAGTCGCGGATCGGCCCGAACCGAAAACGAGGCCAGTCAGCACGATGAGCCAGTAGCGAAACACGTCGAATCCCACGGTGCATTTTTGACCAATGCTATTGATCGCTCCGCGTGCGAACCACCGGGGCAAGCCCGGTGGCTCGGTCGCAAATCGCCAGTTACCGAGGTGTTACACCCCGTTCCAGCGGACGCGGTAGAATCCCCGTATCCAAAGGCCGGTCGCCGGCGGGTCACTCTTTCCGAGGGTTCACCATGTCCCGAGTCTCGTTCCTCCTCGCGGTCGTCATCGCGGCACTCGCCGGCACGTCCGCTCCGATTCAAGCGGCGCCCGTGCCGGCCGATCAACCGAAAGTCGATCTGGTACTCTGCATCGACGTCTCCAACAGTATGGACGGCTTGATCGATTCCGCGAAGTTGAAGCTCTGGGATGTCGTCAACGACCTCGCCAAGATGAAACCGACCCCGGAACTCCGCGTCGGCCTCTACAGCTTCGGCCACAACGACTACTCCGCGAAAGACGGCTGGGTCCGCAAGGACCTCGACCTCACCACCGACCTCGACGAAGTCTACGCCAAGCTCACGGCCCTCAGGACCCGCGGCGGTTCGGAACTCGTCGCCCGCGTCACCAAGGCTGCGCTCACCGAACAAAAATGGGCCGATGGCAAGAGCGCCCTGAAGCTCGTCTTCGTCTGCGGCAATGAAGCGGTCGACCAAGATAAAGAAGTGAGCCTGTCGGACGCGGCGAAACTGGCCAAGGATAAAGGCGTCTTCGTCAACACGATCTACTGCGGTAACGACGGCGGCGCCGAAGCCAACGGCTGGAAAGACTTCGCCGTGCAAGGCGGCGGCAAATACTCGAGCATCGACCAAGAACGCGCCCGCAAGACCAGCGTCGTCTCGGCCACACCGTACGACAAACAACTCGCCGAGCTCAGCGGCAAGTTGAACTCGACTTACGTCGCCTACGGCGCCGAAGGCTTGAAGAAAGCCGAGAACCAAGTCGCGCAAGACAAGAACGCCGCCGCCGCGGCACCCGGCGCCGCCGCCGGGCGGGCCGCCTCCAAGGCCGGCGACCTCTATCGCAACAGCTCGTGGGACTTGATCGACAAGATGAAAGACGATCCGAAGTTCGACCTCAAGAGCATCAAGGAAGAAGACCTCTGCGACGAGCTGAAGAAACTGAAAGCCGAAGACCGCCTGCCGTTCTTGAAGAAGAAGGCCGAGGAA
>JBBRUN010000307.1:0-6969 GCA_038247765.1 Gemmatales bacterium
GGAAACGGCTCCGCGGGGGGGTGCGGTCACCTCCACTGATTCCGGGGACCGCAAAGCTCACGGAATCGCTCGGTTTTGTGCCTCCGGCAGCTTCGCAAACACTCCCGGGACTTGAACCCGTGAAATTCTTACAAAACGCATGAAAACCGGCGCACCAGCCAGATCAGACCCGCAACAGATTGTCAAACATGGACATTCGACGCTCGGAATGCCAGCGATTTGGGTGGAAGCCGATCCGGATGGCGCTTGCAAATTGTCGATGTTGTTACGCGGCCGCCAGAGTTGCGAAGCTGTTGCACGGCACAAGCGTTACCCGATTGCGGACATCAAGGACTCACCTGGTCGGCGCGGCGCGAGAATTTCTTGACATTTTGGAGAATCGCCAGTCGAAAGATGACCCAGCCTTGTCATCGAACCTCCGCGATCGGATGCAGTCAATGATGGGCGCGGTTGCAGACTTGCCAGCGGACTTTTCGACTGAACACGATCATTACATCCACGGAACACCTCGACGCAACGTGACGCTCAAAGCGTCTTGAGGTACTCGACCACGGCCGCACGCTCCTCGGTCGTCAATTTGTCCCCGTAGGTGTGTCCGCCGTTGCTCCTGCCCGGTTTGCTGGTGTCATACACCTTGCGCTTTTCGATCGCTTCAGCGTTCGCCTTGGGTACCGCGACTTCTTCGACCTTCCAACCGATCTTGACTTTGTCGTAGTCGGCTTCGTCAGTGCGGTAAGTTCGCGTGAAAATCGTCGGCCGGGCCTTGGTGTTCAACACGCCGTCGAGCGTCGGTACGCTGCCGTTGTGGAAATAGGGCGCCGACGCCCAAATGCCGTCGAGCGGCGGGGCTTGGTAGCCGTCGGTTTCGCGCATCTCGTAGCCGGGCCAGAACCAATTGCCAGTCGATTCCTTGGCGAACCAACTTGCAGTGTAGGCCTTGGCAAACTTCGGTTCCAAACTCTCGAACTTCTTGCGGTCGGTGCCGATCTCGTCGAGCGACACCACCTTGTTCGGGTAAGTCCACGCTTCGCCGTAGGTTCCGTGGCACTTCACGCAATTGTTCTCGAACAACTTCTGTCCGGCAGCGGCTTTGGTCGCATCGATGGCGAACGGATACTTCGGCGGTTCGATGCTCAGCAAATACTGCTGAATATCGCGGAACTGCGGCTCGGCTTTTTTGAATTCCGCCGGTGTCGTCAGCGGGTGCATCATGAATTGCATCAGGCTGCGGACGCTCCGGGCATCGGTGGCCCCGAGGTGGTACATCGTCTTCTTTTTCTTCAGCAGCCACCACGCGGGGGTGTCTTCGCAACTGTCGTCGTGCAGGCCGAGGTTGCGGTAAATCGGCGTCAGCGACAAATCGTCGGTGCGATAGCCGAGCAGATAAACAGCGAACGGCCCGGCTTCGGATGTGCCTCGGACGTTGGTGAACGTGAACGGCACCTTCGCCGGGCTGTTCGCGGCCGCGGCCATTTCTTCGAAGAGGGCTTCGATGTCGAGCGCATTGTTGCCGAGGCCGACGATCGACTTCCCGAAGATCGATCCGCCGTGGCAGGTCATGCAATCTATGCCGATGCCTTGGCCGATGAGTAGGTCGGCTTTGCGGAGTCCCATCGGGTAGCTGCCGTTGGTGTATGGGGCCTCGTGCAAGCCGTAGCGCTGACGGAATTTCGCGTCGTATTCCGCAGGTTTGGCTTTGAGGCCCCAAGTCTTCCAAGCGTTGTCGTACGACGCCTTCGGCCAGAAACCTTTGATGAACGCCGTCGATTCGAGCGAGAGGCGACCACGCTCGGCCGGCGTCGGTTCCGCGGCGATGAGCGCGCCCGGAGACGCGAGCAAAAGAAATATCAGCATCGAACACCGGAGCATTTCGATTCCTCGGTCGGTCGTGTCTTCACACCGAGTATAGCCGAAAAGGAACTCGGAGCGTCAGAGCGACTGCAGTCGGGCTTCCACTTCGATGCAACTCGGGCCTTCGTTCTTGACCGAATTGACAGACGGCCCGACCGGGGACGCGGTCATTTCTTCTGCCGGATACGGCCGGAGCATCTCGAGCAGATCGAACGGCGACGTTGGGTGGGCGAGCCATGCGGAGTAGGCGGATTTCGGCAATACGACGGGCATGCGGTTGTGGATCGTGCCGACGAGCTCGTTGGCTTCGGTCGTGATGATGCAGCACGTGGCCAGTTTTTCGACGCCGTCCGTCCAGTATTCCCAGAGGCCGGCGAATGCGAAAGGCTTCGCGTCGCGCATTTTGAAGTGCGTGGCCCGTTTCGACCCTCCGATTTTTTCCCATTCGAAGAAACCGTCGGCCGGGATCAAACAGCGCTTGCCCCGAAAGGCGTCGCGGAACGTCGGCTTGTCCAGAGAATCCGCCCGAGCGTTGATGGGCCGCGGACCCGAGTTCGGATCGGCGGCCCAACTCGGAACCAGCCCCCATCGCAGCAGCGCTAACCCTCTCCGGACGGCGTCATTACGCTTGAGTGCGATGACGGCGATGGTTTGGCTCGGGGCGGCGTTGTACCGGGGCGCGAGTTCCGGCACCGGCAGATCGAGGTCGAATTCCTCGGCCAGCCGGCTCGGATCGGTGAGGGTGAATCGGCCGCACATGGTGACACCGGCTCAATCCTATCGATTGGAACTGGAACAATCTACCGCATCGTGGAGCGCTGTGGATTGCTTTTTTAGACCCTCGCGGCGTGGGACTACCAAGTGTGCGTTATCGCGAGGATCAGGATCGGAATCACCTTCTATTTCTAACCACCATCGAGCGGTGGTGTGTAACAACTGCGCTTCATCCTGTACTCCGTTGCCCGACTGGGCTAGAATCACACAATCCCGGATCCTGCATGGAGTGACTTCATGGCCGTATCTACGATCGACCAGGCCGTTCGCACCGCCCGATCCCGTTTGGTGCGGCAATCGTTCGTGAATCGACTCGGGATCAGTTGGGCCGCGGCGCTATCGTTGGTCGTCGCTTGGTTCGTGGCTCAGCCGATGCTCTTCGATCATCCGCCCGAATCGCTGCGGTGGATCGTCCTCGGCAGCGCTCTGGCGCTCGGCTTGATTATCGCCGTCGTGCGGACACGCTTGTCATCGCCCACGAGCGAACGCGTCGCCCTCGAAATCGACAATCGCTTTCAATTGCGGGAACGCATCACCACTGCGGTGGCACTCCCGAGCGAATTGCGGAACAGCTCGGCCGGCCAAGCCTTATTCGCCGATGCGGAACACAAACTCTCGCGGTTGAACGTCTCCGAAAAATTCCCCCTCGAACCGCGCCGGCATCTCCTCAGTATCCCCGTGCTGGCACTCGTGCTCGGTGCGATCGTGCTCTGGTGGAACCCAATCGCTATGGGGTTGACGACGACTGACGGGGACGATGCGGCCCGGAAAACGCAGGATCAAACCGTAGCCGCCCAGACGCCGATCAAAAAGAAACAACCCTTGCCCCCGAAGGCAAATGCCGACGCGCCACCGGAGCGCCCGAACAAAGGGAAGGGGTTGAAGGATCTCGAAGAAGAATTGGCCAAAGCGCACGATAAATTCGCCAAGGATCCATACGAGGACTCGCCGGAGAAGCAGCGGGAAAAGGCCGCGGAACTAGCGATGCTCGAAAATAAGACTCAGAAATTCGTCGAGCAGAAAGTCGATAAGCTCCAAGAATTGCAGGAGCAATTCCAAAAACTCGACGACCTGAACAAAGACAAGGACTTCGAGGACGGCCCGGCCAAGGACTTCAACGACGCCCTCAGCAAGGGCGATCTGAAGAAGGCGAAAGAGGAAGTGGACGAACTCAAGAAGAAGGCCAAGGACAAAAAGCTCGACGAGAAAGACCAAGAGAAACTCGAGCGACAACTCGACAAGATCAAGAAAGAACTCGAACGGCTCGACCGAGATAAAAAGAAGGAAAACGAAGAGCAAAAGAAAGAACGCGAAGAGAAGAAAAAGGAACTCGAGAAAGAGATCGACAAAGCCAAGCAAGAAAACAAGGACGCGTCGCAACTCGAGCGCGAGCGCGAGAAGATCGAGAAGCAAGAACAGCAAGAGCGCGAAGCCGGGGAACAACTGAAGGAGTTGGGCGAGAGCCTCGGCGGGGCCCAAAAAGGCCTCGAGACGATGGACTTGGAAAAAGTCGCCGAGGAACTCGACAAAGCCGGGAAACAGATCGAAAAAATCGAAGGCGAAGTGCAAGACTTCAAAGAGGCCGAGTCGCAACTGCAAAAGTTGAAGGAAGAACGCCGCGAGGCCGCGAGCCAAGGCGAGAAGGGCGACAATGGGGAGAAAACCCAAGGGGCGCCCATGCCCGGCGATGGGGGTGAGAAGAGCCAAGAACCCGGTAAGCCGAACAAGAGCGGCCCGAACAACGGTGGCATCGGTGCCGGCCAACGGGCGATCAACGAAGACGCCAAGACCGGCTCGCAAGACGAAAAAATCCGCTCGCCCTTCGACCCCAACGGCAAGAAGACGTTCGCCGGCACGACCCGCGGCCCGGCCTTCACCAAGAAGACCGAAGCCGAGCTGGGCAAAGAGATTCAGCAGCGCGCCCAAGAAGCCCCGGCCGGGGCCGACGCCCAGCGATTGCCGCGCGACGCCCGAGATTCGGTGAAGGAGTACTTCGAAAAGCTCGGCGGCACCGGGACGAGGAAGTAATCGGCGAACCTTCGCGCAACCGACCTGTCTATCCCGGAGCGACGTGCGAAAAAGCAGACCGTCCGTTTCGGGCTTGAAGGAAACGGTTCCCGCGCCTAATCTTCTAATTCGTGCGAATCTGTCGCCTGCGTAGCTCAGTTGGTAGAGCAACGGTTTTGTAAACCGTAGGTCGTGAGTTCGATTCTCACCGCTGGCTCTGCGATCGGACGAGTGCGTTCGGAGTCGGTTTGTCGGTGATGGTGGCAAACGGGTAGATGGCGGAGTGGTCAATCGCAGCAGACTGTAAATCTGCCTCCTTCGGGATACGGGGGTTCAAATCCCTCTCTACCCAGTAGTAGTGGTCGGTGCTCGGTGCTCGGTGGTCGGAAAAGGCGAAGAATTGTTTTTTCCGACCACCGAGCAACGACCACCGACCACTACTCCCGCCGCGGGAGTAGCTCAACGGTAGAGCACTTGCCTTCCAAGCAAGATGTTGTGGGTTCAAATCCCATCTCCCGCTCTGGCCACCTTCGGGCGCCGGTCGTATTGTACCAGTTGCCCGGTCGATGGTGTTGGACGGTTTTTGTTGATTTCGCTGCTGTAGCTCAGGGGTAGAGCACTTCATTGGTAATGAAGAGGTCGTGGGTTCAATTCCCACTAGCAGCTTTCGGGAGTGTCGGCTCTGTAAGTTCAGGCCCCCGCCACTCCACTCCGGTTCCGTCGCCGCGCCTCTTTCCATGTGGGGCGGCGGAGGACGTCCGGGCGTATTCCCAGCAACCTGGAGTTTCCAGCGGAGATTGCGATGGCGAAGGGCGAATTCAAGCGTACCAAACCCCACCTGAACGTCGGCACCATTGGTCACATTGACCACGGCAAGTCGACACTCACGGCCGCGTTGGTAGCGCGCCAAGGGCACAAGTTCGGAGGCGAGCACAAGAGCTACGCGGAAATCACCAAGGGCGGCACCGTTCGCGATGCCAACAAAACCGTGACGATCGCCGTGTCCCACGTCGAATACGAAACGACCGCCCGCCACTACGCCCACATCGACTGCCCCGGGCACGCCGACTTCATCAAGAACATGATCACGGGCGCCGCCCAAATGGACGGGGCGATCCTCGTGGTCGCCGCCAACGACGGCCCCATGCCGCAAACGCGCGAACACGTGCTCTTGGCCCGCCAAGTCGGCGTGCCCAAGATCGTCGTGTATTTGAACAAGTGCGATACCGTCGATGACCCCGAATTGCTCGAACTCGTGGAACTCGAAGTCCGCGAACTCCTGAGCAAATACGAGTTCCCCGGCGACGACACGCCGATCATCCGCGGCCAGTCGAAGGACGCCCTCGAAAACCCGACCACCGACGGCCCCGGCTCGAAGTCGATCGACGAGCTCTGCGACGCTCTGGACAGCTTCATCCCGATTCCGGAACGGGCCGAAGACAAACCGTTCTTGATGTCGATCGAAGACGTCTTCAGCATCAAGGGTCGGGGTACCGTGGCCACGGGCCGCGTCGAACGGGGCACGGCCAAAGTCGGTGACGAAGTCGAAATCATCGGCCTCCGCAAGGACGTCGTGAAGACGATCCTCACGGGGATCGAAATGTTCCAGAAAACCCTCGATAAAGCCATCGCCGGCGACAACGTCGGGGCGCTGCTCCGGGGTATCGACCGCGACGGCATCGAACGGGGCCAAGTGCTCGCCAAGCCGGGCAGCATCAAGCCGCGCTCGAAGTTCGAAGCCAACATCTACGTGCTGTCGAAGGACGAAGGCGGCCGGCACACGCCGTTCTTCAGCGGCTACCAGCCGCAGTTCTACTTCCGCACCACGGACGTGACCGGCAAAATCACCCTGCCCGAAGGCGTCGAAATGTGCATGCCGGGCGACAACGTCAAAGTCGTCGTGACCTTGATGGAAGGCATGCCGGTCGCCATGGATGAAGGCCTCCGCTTCGCCATCCGCGAAGGTGGCCGGACCGTCGGCTCCGGCGTCGTGACGAAGATCCTCGAAGACGATATCGTCCCGGGTAAGAAATAGTCTGATGTGTTCGGTGTGCAGTGGTCGGTGGTCGGGAAATATGGAACGAGATTCCGAATCTTGGCGTCCATCTTTTCTGACCACCGGCCACTGCACACTGAATACTTCCACATAGGTGCGTAGCTCAACTGGTAGAGCAGCGGTCTCCAAAACCGCAGGTTTCAGGTTCGATTCCTGACGCACCTGCTCTCCGCACATGTTCCCCGCCGGATGCGCCCCGCACACCCGTGCGGATTTGAAAGGTTCGGGTATGTCGACTGCGGTTCAACCTCCGGCCACTCCCCCCGTCCGCGCCGCTGCCA
>JBBRUN010000308.1:0-6954 GCA_038247765.1 Gemmatales bacterium
CTGTGGGTCGCCTGCGGGTTCGTGTCGATCCTCGTGCACGAGATGGGGCACGCGGTGCTGGCCCGGTTTTACGGTTCGCCCGTCAGCATCACGCTCGTCGCTTTCGGCGGCGTGGCCCAGTACGCTTACCCGCCGCGCTCGGCGTGGAAACGCATCGCAATTTCGTTGGCGGGGCCGGGCGCCGGGTTCGGTTTGCTCGGTATCGTCGTGGCCAGCGAACTCGCATTCGATTGGACTTCCTTCAGTCGCCCGGCTGCGGCCACATTCCAATTCTTGTTCATCTTCAACCTCTTTTTGAACATCTTGAACCTGCTGCCGATTTGGCCCCTCGACGGCGGCAAGGTCGCCCGGGAGTTGTTCCTGCTGGCCCGGTTCCGCAACCCGGATGCCGCGGTCCACACACTGTCGATGCTCGTGGCCGGGTCGATCGTCGCCATCGGCGTCCTGACTCTGCTCGGTATCCGCATCCCTGTGGAAGGGGCATTCTTGAAGATGGTGTTCGCGTATCTCGGCCGCAGTTTGTTCCTGACCATCTGGATGGGGCTATTCGCCTTCACCAATTTTCAGATGCTCCAACTGGCCCGCAATCGCGGCTACTACTACGAAGATGATGACACTCCGCCATGGCGGCGGAATTGAACCGGAGACTCTCCCGATGAAGTGGCTGCTCGCTCTCGCATTCGCCGTCCTCGCAACGCAAGCCCGTGCCGAAGTCCCCAAGGAACTCGGTGAGTTCATCGCCAAGGAAGACAAAGCCTACGAATGGAAGTCGAAGGGGAAGATCGAGACGCCGGCCGGGGTGGTGTACGAACTGACGATGACCTCCCAGAAATGGCAAGAGACGACTTGGACTCACGGCATCCAAATCTTCGTGCCGAAGGGGGCCAAGCCGCAGGCGACGATGGTGCTGTACAACACCGGCGGCTCGCCGTCGCCGACGAACGCCATCCTCGGCTTGGCGATCTCCGAACGGGTCAAAGCGCCGGTGGCATTCCTGTACGGCATTCCCAATCAACCGATCTACGGGAAGAAAGAAGACGCGCTGATCGCCGAGACTTTCACCAAGTACCTCGCCACCGAAGATGCGAGTTGGCCGCTGCTGTTCCCGATGGCCAAGAGCCTAATCCGGGCGATGGACACGCTGCAAGCCTTCGCCAAAGAGGAGTGGAAGGCCGAGGTCAAAGACTTCGTGGTGACCGGCGCCTCGAAGCGCGGTTGGACGAGCTGGCTCACGGCGGCGAGCGGCGACAAGCGCGTGAAGGCGATCATCCCGATGGTCATCGACACGCTGAATTTCAAGGCGCAAATGCCGAATCAATTGAAGAGCTTCGGCAAATACAGCGAGCAGATCAACGACTACGTCGAACGCGGGTTGCTCGATCCGAAGAAGCCGGAGACGCCGGTGAGCAAGAAACTGTGGGACATGGTCGACCCGTACAGCTACCGCGAGAAACTGACGCTGCCGAAGGTCATCATCAACGGCACGAACGACCCGTATTGGGCCCAGGACGCGCTGAATTTCTACTGGGACGACCTCAAAGGGCCGAAGTGGATTCTGTACGTGCCGAATGCGGGGCACGGGTTGGAAGAAACGAAAGAGGGCAACAAAAAAGACCGCGACCGGGTGCTGAACACGCTGTCGGCGGCCGCGCGGTGGTTCATCGAAGACAAGGCGCCGCCGGAGATGACGTGGAAGCATGAAGGAGACAAATTCAGCGTGAACGGTGGCAAAGACGCCAAAGCCTACCGAATCTGGTCGACCGATTCGGAAACTCGCGATTTCCGCAAAGCGAAGTGGAGCGGCGTCGATTTGAAATCCAAAGATGGCGGTTGGGCGGGCGAACTCGAGCGGCCCAAGACGGGCTTCCGCGCCGTCTTCGCCGAGTGCGAATACGACCTCGACGGGTTGAAGTACATGTTGAGCACGCAGATCCGCATCCTCGAACCGGCGAAGAAATAGTGCCGTGGGACTTCGTCGAGGAATTGCGCCAGTACGGGCCGGTTTCCGGTGACAAGCCGATGTCACTAACGGAAGCCCGCAAGTACTGCGCGGTGGTGACGCGTTCGCACTACGAGAACTTCACGGTCGCATCGTGGTTGCTGCCGAAGGCGCTCGTACCGCACTTCGAAGCCGTGTACTCCTACTGCCGCTGGGCCGACGACCTCGCCGACGAAACCGGCGGCGGGGAGACGGCGCTCGGGCTGATCGAGTGGTGGCGACGGGGTTTGCTGGAGAGTTATGAGGGGAAAGCGTCGCACCCCGTCTTTGTCGCGCTGCGCGAGACGATCCGCACCTTCACCATCCCAAATAAGCCGTTCCTCGATTTGCTGACGGCGTTCGAGCAGGATCAACGCGTACCGAAGTACGACACCTTCGATCGACTCCTCGGCTACTGCGAGAACTCGGCCAATCCCGTCGGACACCTCGTGCTCTACCTCTTCGAGACATTCGACAAATACAAAGCGCCGCTCTCGGACGACATCTGCACCGGGCTGCAATTGGCGAACTTCTGGCAAGATGTCGCTCGAGATTTTGAGAAGGGGCGGATTTATATACCGGGGGAAGACCGCGAGCGATTCGGTGTCAGCGAAGACCAAATTCGGGATAAAAAATTCAATGCCGACTTCCGCGAGCTGCTCGCCTTCGAAGTCCGACGGACGTGGGATTTCTTCGAGCGCGGCCGGGCCTTGCTGCCGCTGTTGCCCCGCAAGGCCCGCGTCGATGTGGAGCTTTTCGCCCTCGGCGGCGAAGCGGTTCTGCGGGCCATCGAGAAACAGAACTTCGACGTGCTGACGCGCCGGCCGCGCATCGGCAAGCTGAAGAAAGCCCGGCTGCTCGGCCGGGCGATCCTCGGTCAGCTCTGGGGCTGACGGATCGTCGCCTTCGCTTTCTCGCGGGTCACCCGCGCGAACAGTTCCTCGGCTTGGCCGCGGCTCAGGTGCTCGCCCATCACGAAGCTTTTCGTCGCCAGCAAGGCCGCCGCTTCCTCGGCAGTGATATTCCGGCTCGCCCGCAAGATGGGTGTGAGGGCGTCGCTCGCGGTCAGGGGGAAATCGTCGATGATCACCGAGTATCGTTTCTCCGGCGCGGCCCGGCGGACGAGGCGTTCTAAATCCCCCAACTCCGCCGCCACCGTCAAATGATCGCCGGCTTGCATCCGGTAGGCTTTCGGAATGCCGCTCTCGGCGAAGGGCTTTTGCCCGGCTAGGCCGAGCGGCAAAAAGCGGTAGTCGATCGTGAGTTCTAAGAGCGGATGCCCGACGAGGTCGGCGTCGCCGGTTTGGATGACGACTTCGCAGATCGCCATGGTTCTCTGGTCGACGGTGAGGATCGACTGCACGCGGTCGCCGAGCAGTGCCGCCGCGAACGCCGGGGCCGCGAGCGCCGGCGTGGACATGGCGTGCTTCAAGTCGGCCGCCGAGCGCATCGCTTCGGCGAAGTCCGGATCGGCCAATCGAACGACCACGCGTTGATTCGAATTCAGTTCGCGCACCAGCAGCGCGATCTCGAGGTTCGCCAATTCGGACGATGTCGCGGCGATCACGGCGCGGGCCTTGACCGCCCCGGCTTGCTTGAGGACTTCCTGCACCGTCGCATCGCCGACGAGCACGGCGGCCCCCATCCGCCGCACCGTGGCCACGAAGGGATTGTCGGCCTTTTGGTCGATGACAACGACTTGACAGCCGAGCTTCAGCAATTGTTCGACGCAGCGGAAGCCGATGTTCCCGAGGCCGCAGACGACGACGTGCCCGGCGTCCGGGATGCGGCGCATTTCGAAGGCGCCGCCGAGCTTGGCCTTCAAGAGGTAGTTCGTGAAAATGGCCGTGAAGCCGGCGATGAGCGCGGCTCCGAGGAGCTTCAGCGCGCTGAGGAAGATCTTCACCCATTCGTCCTGGCCGTCGCCGTGGAGGTCCGCCCCGGTGGCGACGATCGACACCGTGTTGTAGATCGAATCCCCCCATCCGGCGTTCGTGCCGAAGCGGAAGATCAGCGAACTGGCCAAGAGTACGGTGAACAAGACGATGGTGGCGAGCTTCATCGAGAAGTCGATTTCGCCGAGCGTCCGGCCGGCAGTACGGGCCAAACGGCGGATCTTGCCGGCCCATTGCACCGTGATGGCGGACGTGCCCGATGCCAGCGCGATCAAGTCGGCCACAGAATTCGGATCGCCGCAGACGACGAATCGATCGGCCGGGGCCAATCGGTTGTCGGCGGGCGTCCCATGCGAAATCACGAGGACTTTGAATCGCCCCGCGACTTCCGCGAGGCGTTCGCCCTTCAGCATGGAATTGGAATCGATGGTCACCTCGGCGATTTGCTGCGGCGAATCGCCCACGGTGAAGGCGGCCAGCGCCTCGCCGCTGATCGCGGTGAGGGCCATCAGCGGGGCGGTGAGTGCCGACACCGACAGTGCTACCGTATTGCGGAGGGCCGAGCCGAGGCGCTGGATCAAGTTTTGGTTGAACATCCGCACGACGATGCGGGCGTCCGCGTTCATCCGGCGGACCAGCACCGCGGTCGCCACGTTCAGCAAGTCGTCGCTGGTGACGATCAAAATTCCGGTCGCGGTCGCGGCTCCGGCTTTCTCAAGCAGATCGGATTGCCGGCAGTCGCCTTGATAGAAGGTGACGCCTTTCAAGCGGGGATCATCGGCCTTCGCTTTCAAATCGATGACGGTGATCTGGGCTTGGGCCGCCTTCAGCGAATCGAGCACGCGCCAGCCCACTTGGCCCAAGCCGCAAAGCAAGACGGTGCGGGTCATTGGCGAATCTCCATTGCGTCCGTCCGGGGTTCGTCGGGATAATCAACTCATCAGTCGGGTGCCCGACAAGCCATTCGGAATCGCCGGCCATGGATTTGGACGATAAAGTCTGTCTCTGCTTCCGCGTCACGAAGCGCAAGCTCGTGAATTATTTGCGGCGCGAATTGCCGCGGGTGCCGAGCCAGCTCTCCGAATGCGGCGGGGCCGGCACCGGCTGCGGATGGTGCATTCCTTTCTTGAAGCAACTTTTTCGACAGGAGATGTCCGATTCGGTCGATCCGGCATTCTCCGCCCTGTCGGCGGCGGAGTATGCTCGCCAGCGGGCCTCGTACATAAAAATCGAAAAGAAAGTTCCGCCGCCCGGAGCGGAGCCACTGCCCGACGATGCGGAACCCGCGTGAAGTTTCGCGCGACAAGCCCAGTATTTTCATTCGCCAGCCGAGTTCTGCGCCGAGCTGGGCAAGCATCTTGTGACCGTGTCGGAATTCGCCGCGCGAATCAAATCCAATTGCGTTGACTCTGCCGATTCTGCGTTTGACGCCTAGCGAATCGCGATCTAGGTTTCGGCGTAGATGATCGCCAAGTTGGTTCGGTACGGGATCGACGCAGCAGCCCAGTTCCTCCGCAGCGTAAGCGATGCGTGGGAGCGAACCTCGCCCGGGCAAAACGGTTGCTGACGTCGCCGCCGCAAACGAATCTTCGATCGATTGTCGCTACGGAGTAACGACCATGGTACGGACGGCGGTACGCCGCGCAGTCCACTTCCTCAAACGCGAGGACGGACCAACCGCGGTGGAATATGCCGTTATGCTCGCTCTCATCGTGGTGGTGTGCGTCGCCGCCATCAGCACGGTGGGAACCAACACGACGGCAGTTTACAACAACGACGTTTTGAAGTCCGGATTGAAACCCTCGTGATCCTTTCGGTCGCGGGTTCACCAGTATTCGGGGCCGGGCAAATTCGCCCGAGTTCCGACGGTCGGATGTTTTTCACACCCTTTCGAGGCCAGATCCATGCGTTCCATGACCAAGTCCATCGTCAAGTTCCTGAAGCGTGAAGACGGCCCGACGGCAGTCGAGTACGCCGTGATGCTCGCCCTGATCGTCGTCGTCTGCATCGCCGCGATCACCGCCATCGGTGGCGCGTCGAACCAGACCTTCAGCCAAGTCGGCTCGGCCATCAAGCCTAGCTGAATCGACTGGGCTTAGCCCAACGGATCGGAAGCCGGGCCATTTTTGGCCCGGCTTCTTTCGTTTTCGCGTTCTAGGTTTAGCTCAGACCGTCCCGGTTCTCCCCGCTCCAATCCGTTCGAGGTAGATCGCACATGGCGAATCCCGTCCTGACCGCCCCGGCCCCCGGCCAAGCCGACGATTCTCTCGGAATCGACCGCGACTTCGTGATTTCCATGGCCCGCATCCCGCTGTTGGCGTTCGCGTGGGTCGGCCTCGCCTGGCTCGCCAGCGTCGCTTGGGCCGCCGCCGGCCCCATGGAATACGGCAACCTCGGTCCGGTGGTCGTGCTCGCCGCCGGGATGATTCTCGCCGCCGCGATCGACGGCTGGGCGTTCAAAGTGCCCAACTGGTGCACGCTGTCGCTGGTCATGAGCGGCTGGTACATCGGATTGTTGCACGATTTCGGCGTCGACATCGTCCCCGGCTTCGCTCCCGAAGCGACCGGCGGCTTCGTCTCCGCGCTCCTCTGCACGGCGCTCGGCTTCATCCTGCTGTTCCCGATGCTATTCATCCAAGGCATGGGCCAAGGCGACGTGAAAATGCAAATGGGCTTCGGCGCTTGGATCGGCGCCTACTTCGGCCTTGGCCTCGGCGCGTCGGTCATCATCTGGGCGTTCTGCTTGGGCGCCATCGTCGGCGGTATTTTCGGCGTCGTGATGATGTTCGCCCGCCGGCAGTTCGGCAAGAACGCCGAGAATTTCCGGGCGATCATGGGCGACCTGCAAACGCTCGTGACCGACGGGCCGGCGAAAGCCGCCGCGCGGGCGAACACCCGCCGGCCGTCGTGGGTGCGCCTTCCCTACGGAGTTCCGCTTTGCGTCGGGTTCCTCGGTTACCTCTGGTACCGCCTGATCCTCGTGGCTTGAATCGAGCCCACTTGAGCCCGAGTCTTCAGCAATGCGGAATGAAGCCAGGCTTCGTTCCGCATTTTCAATTCCGCACTCCCAACTCCGAACTC
>JBBRUN010000309.1:0-6856 GCA_038247765.1 Gemmatales bacterium
AAAAGTTCGGCGAATCCGGCTTCCGCCGCGCGTGCGATCCCACCGATATCTCCGGCGCCCAGCCGGCCGTTGATTTCCCGTAATCGCACTGGGGATGGGGGCATTCGATTCGCTCTGCGTGCGACGAAAATGATCCCGCTCTTGATCGCGCTCTCCCAATTCTCGAGATCATAGCTCCGAGCCAACTCATCTGTCCCTTCAACGCAGCAGGAAAAGTCTGAGGCATGCACGAGCCAACCCAATCCATCGGATTCGCGCAACTCGAATACCAACTCGACCCAGACAGTTTGGTCGGTACTCTTTTCGGCGCGTACCGAGACCTGCAACTGTTCGCGCTCAATCGTGATCAAAGCCCACCTCCCGCGTCGAGGACACCTGCCCGCCTTGCGATTGCAATGCCCGGAGCACGCCCGGCAAAACGCCGGCATCAAACTGAAACGTACCCGAGAAGTTGTCGATCTCCAAGACAACTCCGCCGATTCCCACTTGGACACCACCCGCCGCGAGCGCGGGTTTGGCTTCGCCCAAGACTTTCGGATGCAGATGGCCTTCCGTTTCCACGAGCACCCAAATTCGACCGTCTTCCGCTTGGACAAACACGTAACTCCCGCTCGCCAGACCCGGCCCGAATGGCCGGCTATCGGGGTGCTGCAAGTATGGAAATCGGTCGAGAGGCCATTTCACGCTCAAGTTCAAAACCCCAACTTCATCCCCCGTAGCCGGGCCACTGTCTCCGCCATCAAGGCGTCCTCCTCGGCTTCGTCCTTCGCGATATAGGTCACACTGAAACGCAAAAACGCCCCGGCGTCGTCCCACGGCACCGTGCAGACACTCTGCTCGGTGATCAAATACTGGCTCGCTTCTTCGGCATTCGCGAACTTGCGATCGCCCGCCGCTTTCGGCGTCGGGGTGTACAGAAAGTATGTCCCGCCGGGCATCGTCGCTGCGAAGCCGACTTGCTGGAGTGCCGCCACGAGTTTCCGCAAGCGGCGCTCGTATTTCGCCTTCACCGCCACGGGAATGCTCGGATCGCGCAGTGCCGCGGCCGCCGCGTGTTGGATCGCCATGAACTGCCCGGAATCGCTGTTGTCTTTCACATCCGCGTAGGCCTGCACGATCTTCGGGTGCCCGGCCACGAAGCCGAGCCGCCAACCGATCATGTTGAAGCCTTTGCTCATCGAGTGGACTTCGACGCCGACGTCCTTGGCCCCGTCGACTTGCAGGAAGCTCAGCGGTTTGCCTGCGTAACTGAGCATGATATGGGCGGCATCTTGCACGATTACGATCTTGTTCTCGTGGGCGAACTCGATGACGCGCTTGTAGAGATCGAGCGTCGCCACGGCCCCGGTCGGGCTGTTCGGGTAGTTGATGACCATCAACTTCGCCCGCTGCTTGACGGCGTCCGGGATGCCCGCCAAGTCGGGGAAGAAGCCGTTCTCCTTCGACAGTGGCAACCGGTGGACTTCGCCGCCCAAGTACTTGGTCCACGTCCCGGCGACCGGGTAACCGGGCACCGTCATCAGCGTGACGTCGCCGGGGTTGACGAAGCAAGCGGGGAGCATCGCGTAGGCCGGTTTGCTGCCGATGCAGTGACAGACTTCGGTCACCGGATCGAGCGCGACGCCAAATTCGCGGGCCATGAACTCCGCCGCCGCTTCCTTGTAGTTGGCGATGCCGTTGTCGGCGTAGCCGCGATTCTCGACTTTGTCCGCCTCCGCTTTCAACGAATCCCGGACTTGGATCGGGGCCATGTCGTCGTTTTCACCGATGCCGAAGTCGAGCAACTGGCGATTCGGAAAGTCGGCGAGGGCCTTGCGCTTGGCCCGTTTGATCTTCTCGAACTTGTAGATGTCGGTCGATTTGCCGTAGTTGGCCCCACCGATGCGCTCGGCGAACAAGGACTGGAACCAAGGATCGGTGGACGCGGACATGGTCGGATTCCGGTGCGGAAGGAAGTTCGGAATCATAATGTTATGCGAGACGGCCTCAAATTGAACCGTACCGCAGCGAGTCCACCGTGTCGATTCCCCAACATCCCCCGGAGAACACCACCGCCCACGCTTGGGCCGACCGGCTGGCCGCGCCGATGTTCTGGTTGGCGGGCTTCCACCTCATCGCCTTCGCCGGCTTGATTCACCGGGCGGTGCGTTGGCGCGTCACCGGGACCGAAATCGACATCATCTTGGCGGTGTTGTTGGGGCTGTGGCCGGTCTTCGCCATCGAGGCGGCCCTGTCGTTCATCTTCCGGGATCGCCGTCGCCGGGTCGGGCCGGCGCTGGCGCGCGTGCTCGCCGTGATTCTGTTCCCGCCGGCGCGGATGGGCTTCGTCCACCCGGCCGTCGGCAAGATGTGGCTACCGTGGATCGGCTGGCAGATCGAAGGCAAAGGCCTGCTTCGCAGGCTCGACAAAGCCTTCGGGCTCCCGCTGTTGCTGTTCGCACTGCTCATTCTGCCGATCTTGGGAATCGAGTACATTTGGGCAGAGACGGTCGAAGAATCCCCGGCGTTCGAGATGGTGTTGAACGTCTGCATGGCGTTGATCTGGGTCGCCTTCGCCGCGGAGTTCATCATCAAGCTCGAAGCGAGCGGACAGCCGTTGAAGTACGCCCGGGAGAAATGGCTCGACGCCGCAATCGTGCTGCTGCCGACGTTGGAGTTCATCTTGTATTGGTGGACGAGCGCCTCGCCGGTGGCACGACTGCTGCGGACGACGCGGGCCATCGCCCCGGATCAACTCGCCCGCATGGGCCGAATCTACCGGCTCCGCGGCCTGCTGATGAAAGGCTGGCACGCCTTACTCGCGCTGGAATTGCTCGCGCGCATCATGGGCGACAACCCGAAGAAACGGCTCGCGCGGCTGGAAGAGCGGATCGCTCTGGCCCAAACAGAACTCGTCGAGATGGAGGCGGAAGCCGAGGTGGTCCGCCGGGTGCTGGCCGTCCAGCACCCGGCGGATTGACCGGTTCACCAATCGAAGCCGACAATTTCGCCACCGTTGCGGGTGATCGCCGCCTTCATGGTTTTCGGATCCACCGTCTTGCGGACTTGCCGGACGGAGCCATCGACCATCGAGACGGCGAAGGTGTCCCGTCTCGGGTGCCCGAACGCTGGCAGCGGGCCGTTTTGGTCGAATTTGTACTCGTCGAACTGGCTCCAAGTCACTTTCTCGCCCCCCTCGACGGAGAGGATCGTGTTGGAGGTGCCATCGCTGACACTGGCGATCGAGACGCGCTGATTAATTTCGAACATGGTGCCGGGACCGTAGAAGCAGCGTAACCGCGTCGTCGGGTCGAGAGGGCTTTCCGTGTCGGCATACGCCGCCACGACCGTCTGCGACAGCGGCTTGTTGGCCGAACTGTCCCATGGTTCGGAGCGCGAGAAGCGGCGGTAGAGACTTTCTTGTTCGAGATACAGGAGGATGGCCACCCGCCAGCTCAGTTTGTTCTTCAACGAGCTTTCGGCCACCGGCTGAAATTCCTTCACGGATTCGTCCAAGAACGGCTTCGGATAGTAGTTGGTGGCGTCGTGCATGTTCGCCGAGGCGAGGCCGACTTGCTTGTAGTTGTTGTGCGACTTCAAACGCTCTCGGGTTTTGTCCGCTACCACCACGAAGAAATACGCGGTGACGCCAACGGCGATCGACACCATCAACCCGCCGATGGACGTGAGGATACCCGCGATGGCGATACCTTTGCCGACGCCGGAGGCCTTGGCTTTCGACAGACCCATGAAGCCGCAGATGAGGCCGGGGAGGAACGTGACGCCGGTGCAGAACGACAGCACCCCGAAGAGGAGCGAAAAGGTCGCCAAGCCATTGGTGCCCTTTGGCCGAGCCGGTTCGTCGTCATCATCGTCGTTGCTGGCGCGTCGGCGGGGTGGCGCATCGTCTTCGTCGTCTTCGTCGTCTTCGTCCCGGCGGGAGCGCCGGCGCGGGCGGTCTTCGTCTTCCTCATCTTCGTAGCGTGCGCGAGCCATTGTCATCGTCCTCAGTTCAATCGGATCGTTTCGTTACCAACCGCGCCGCGACTTTCACCGCCGCAATCAGGCTGCTCTCGTCGGCGATGCCCCGCCCCGCGATGTCGTAGGCGGTGCCGTGGGCGACACTCGTCCTCACGATGCTCAGGCCCGCCGTCACGTTCACCGCCCGCCGGCCGCCGAGCAGTTTCATGGCGATGTGGCCGTGATCGTGGATCATCGCCGCGACTCCGTTGAACTTCGCCCGGTTGTGGGGCAAAAAGATCGCATCGGCGGCGATCGGCCCCGTCGCATCGATCGCCGCCGCCTGCGCCGACCGCACCGCAGGGGCGATGATACGGGCTTCTTCGTCGCCGAACAATCCGCCGTCGCTAGCGTGCGGATTCAACGCCGACACGCCGATTCGAGCCGGCGTCCCCGTCAGGCGCGGGACGATCCCGTTCAGCAAGCGAATCGTAGCGAGCACCGATTCCGCGGTTATGTCCGCGACCGCCGACCGCACCGACTGATGCAGCGTGACGTGGGCCACCGCCAATTGCAGTTCGTCGTCGTAAAGCAGCATCGCGTGGGATTTCGCCCCCGTGCGGTGAGCGAGGATTTCCGTATGGCCGGGGAAGGGGACACCCGCCGCGTGTAAGCCTTCCTTATTCAACGGACACGTCACGATGCCGTCGGCTCGGCCCGCGAGGCATTCGTCGATGGCGAAACAGAGCCAATCGTACGCGGCCCGCCCCGCCTCGGCGGAAACCGCTCCGAGTTCGACCCGCGACAAATCGGCCGACGATGGATTGAAGCATTCGACACCGGCCGGGAGCCTCGTCGGATCGCCGATGACAACCGGGTGACAGTGCTCGCCGAGCTTCGACGACGCTTGGGCGATAATTTCCGGCCCGATGCCGGCGCAATCGCCCATGGTGATCAGCAGTTTGGGTTTGGAGTTGGCGTTGTGCAGTGTCATTCCCTCCGTTATACGGCCGGGATTCGATACCGGAGGGGGAACCGGCATGCGGGGGGGACGCCAATTCTGGGCGCTGGTCATCGTCGCGCTGGCGTCGGGCGGCGCCGCCGCGCAGCCAATTGCCATGGCCCCCGCGAAGCCCGAAGCGAACGAACGCACTTTCCCGATCAATCTGGCCACGGCGTTGCAGTTGGCGAATGCCCGCCCCATCGATGTCCAAGTCGCGGAACGGATGGTCACGATCGCCGCCCGGCAGCTCGACCGCGCCAAGATGCTGTGGATTCCGAACCTCGTCGTCGGGGCCGATTTCTTCCGGCACGAAGGCGGACAACAAAACTTCGCCGGGGAAATTCTGCGCTCCGATCGCGGCTCCGCGATGGTCGGCTTCGGGCCGAACGTCGTCTTCAATATTTCCGATGCCATCTACAGTCCGCTGGCCGCGAAGCAAGATCTGAAAGTCCGGCGGGCCGCCGTGCAAACCGCGACCAACGATTCGATGTACGCCGTGGCGATGGCTTATTTCAACGTTCAGCAAGCCCGCGGGGAATTGGCCGGGGCGATACTCGTGTCGCAGCAAGCGGCCGAAGTCAGCAAGAAAGCCGAGGCCCTGGCCGAGGGTTTGGCCCCGCCGTTGGAAGCTTCGCGGGCCAAGGTCGAACTCGCGCGCCGGCAGCAAGCCACCGCCGCCGCACGGGAACACTGGCGCACGGCGAGTGCCGAACTGAGCCGGTTACTGCGGCTCGAACCGGGCACGCTCATCGAGCCGCTGGAGCCGCCGTTTCTGCAGATTACCGTGATTCCCGAAGCCGCATCGGTCGATGTGCTCATCCCCATCGGCCTCACGAGCCGGCCGGAATTGCAGGGCCAACAGGCTTTCGTCCAGGCCACTTTGACCCGGTTGAAACAAGAAAAGATCCGGCCGTTGGTGCCGAGCCTCGCACTCCGCAGCGTTTCGACGAACCCGAGCGGTTCCCTCGGCTACGGCGGCTTCGCCGGGGGCCCCGGTGACGGCTACGGTAACTTCGGCTCGCGCTTCGACATCGACTTCCAAGTCCTTTGGGAGTTCCAATCCCTCGGCTTCGGCAACCGCGCGAAAGTCGGCGAACGCCAAGCCGAGCACCAGATCGCCACGCTCGAACTCTTCCGCACGCAGGACCGCATCGCGGCCGAAATCTCGACTGCGTTCGCCCAAGCCAAGGCGGCTTCGCTGCGGATGACCCAAGCCGAACCGGCGTTGAAAGAAGCCCTGAGCCTCGTCGAAAAGAGCTTGCTCGGCATGGGCCAAACCCGCCGCCTCGGCGAAGTGAACATCCTCGTCGTCCGCCCGCAGGAAGTCGTCGCGGCGGTACAGTCCCTCGCCCAAGCGAACGCCGATTTCTATTCCTCCGTCGGCGACTACAACCGGGCCCAGTTCCGGCTTTACCGGGCGCTCGGTCACCCGGCCCAGAGCCTGCCGGCGACGGTGGCTCAACCCGCTCTGCCGACCGCCCCGATGCCGGGGAAGGTTCCGGCGAATCTACAGGACGTGCCGATTCCGAAAATCATCGACGAAGTCAGCTTGGTGTCGTATCGGCCAGTTCCGCCGCGGACGAATTGGCCACCGATTGCGTGGTCGATGCTCCAGAACGCGGCCAAGCGAACGGAGACAGTCGAAATTTGGGCGGCGCCGAGCTCGCCGACGCCCGCGCCGCTTCCGTCGATGCCCGTCATCACTTCGCCGAAGCTGCTTCCGCCGCCGTTGGAAGAGCCGACGGAATGGACGAAGCCGGCGATCCCGCGGAAGTAGACGCCCACCCCGCACGCGGCCCATACAATAGCCGCCAAGGAGTGCTGGCGATGCCGCGAATACTGATTGCCGACGATAACCCCCAGAATGCGGAATTGCTGGAAGCCCACCTCGACGGTACCGGCTTCGAGATCCGC
>JBBRUN010000310.1:0-6840 GCA_038247765.1 Gemmatales bacterium
GCCGCCGCGGTGACCCGGTTCGCGCCGACGGTGCAGAACGCGGACCGCACGATGCGGGTCGAAATCGACCTGTTCAACGGCGACGACGAGGAGTTCCGACACCTGGCCGAATGCATTAAAAAGGGTGGCCCGGATCGGCAGACCAAAGGGGCGAATCAAGCGATGCCCGTGCGAGCCTTCGCCCCCGATGAAGCGAAGTCGCGGAGGCTGCTGCCGGGGATGACGGGGACGATCAAGCTTACCATCGGTGGCTTCGGGGATTCCCACGTACTCCCGAGTACCGCCGTCTACTCGCGCAGCGGCACGAGTTACATCTTGCTCGTGCAAGACGGCAAGACGAAACAAGTGCCGGTGCGTGTTCAGGTGACGGATGGCAAAACGGTGCGGTTGGCCATGATCGAGAAACGCAAAGGTACGGACGGCAGCAACCGGGACGTACTCACGGAATTGTCCGGAAATGAAGAGGTGGTGGTAGCCCGACAATTGGAAGTCGGCGACGGGGCCACTGTGAAATCGGGCCCGAGCGATTGGTGACCCTAACTCGCAGGATGCGAACATGAAGCACTGGACGAAACGGACCGTGACATTCGGTGCCTCTCTCTCCGTACTTGGAGCCGGCTGCGCTACGACCCAGCCGATTCCGAGTAACCCGCCGATACGCATCCAGCATCCGAGCGACGCGTCACCTCCGAAGCAGACCGCTACCCGCGCCGACCATACCCTGAAAACTCCGGATCCGAATCCGATCCGGCAAGCGTCGGCCGTGCAAGTGCCGCCCACGATCGACCCGCTCAAGCCGGCCGTTTCCGCGCCGCTGCCCGAACCCGCCCGCGCCCGCCCGGCCTATTCGCAACTCGTGACCCTGCCCATCGACCTGCCGACGGTGATCCGGCTCGTCGATGCCAACAGCCCCTCCATCGGATTCGCCCAAGCGCAGGTCGAGCAGGCCCAGGCCCGGCTCGCCCGCGCGAAGGTGCAGTGGTTGCCGAACCTCACGGCCGGAACCGCCTACAACCGCTTCGACGGCCAGACGCAGAACCAACGGGGCGATGTATTCGGCGTGTCGCGCGGGAATCTGTTCGCAGGAGGCGGAGCCGCGCTCGAACTCGACATCGCCGAGGCCATCTACCAGCCCCTCCTGCAACGGAGGCTGACTACGGCCGCGGAACTCCGCGCCCAAGCCATCGGCCTCGGCGCGGAACTGGACGCCGTTACCGCATACATCGACCTCGTGCAGGTTCATGCGCTGCTGGAGATCAACGCCGACACCCTCAAGAAAGCGGAAGCCATGCTCGCGGCGGCGGAAAACGCCAAGGATGCGAAGCTCGACCGGACCGCCGGCGACGTGAACCGCGCCAAGACGGAAGTCCTGCTCCGCCGATCCGAGCGGGTCGAACTCGACGGCCGGATCGGGGCCGCCAGCGCCCGCTTGGGTCGGTTGCTCCTCCTCGCCCCCAACGTGAAGCTGGTGCCGACCGATCCGGCGGTCGCCCCCCTCACGCTCATCGACGCGAACGCCACGGTCGACGATCTGGTCGCGCAGGCGGTCCAGAACCGACCCGACTTGGCGGCGTATCGGGAACTGGTCGCGGCCGCGCTCGAGACGGCCCGTTGGCAAAAGTACGCCCCGCTCATCCCGAAGCTCGGCGTGACGAACCAGATCGGCAACTACGGCGGCGGGCTGGGCGACGACCTCCGGAACTTCGAAGCCCGCAACGTCCTCGGTGTCCAAGTCATTTGGGGGGTGAAGAACCTCGGCTTCGGCAACCGGGCCGACGTGGCGGAGCGGTACGCCCTGCTGCACCAGGCGCAGTACACCGCCGTCGAGGCGCAGGCGCGAGCCGCTGCGGAAATTGTGGAGTCGGCCCAGATCGCCGCCGCAAAGCAGGAATCTCTAACCCACGCCGAGCAGGCGGTGAAAGAGGCCACCGAACTCTACCGCATCAACAAGGAAGGCACGTTCAACGTCGTGGATGCCAAGAATTTATTCGACGCCCTCCGACCGCTCCAAGCGATTCAGGTACTGAATCAAGCCCGGCAGAACTACTTGGCGGCCATCGTCGATTTCAACCGTGCCCAATATCGACTATTCACCCAAATCGGGCATCCGGCACGGTTGTCACCTTCCGCAACCAGCCCTTTGCTCAAAATGCCCGCCCCATCAAATACTGACGCTGAGTAGCATTACTCCGTTAATTGTGGCTGCTTTACTTTCGAGAGTTTGGGAACAGCTTGCCTGCAGAGCGGGCAACGGGCGCGTCAGCAGGCCAACCGACGCCGGCGTTGCTCGCGCAGCATCGGCAACGTCAGGCGGCCACTTTTTTTCTAAGTCGGCTAACCCGACCGGATAGCCATGTTTTGGTCGGGGAGGGGTTTCGCGATCTGAAGATGGCCATCGAAAATACCGACGGAATCCAAGAACCGACTTTAGCTTTTAGGTTTCGGTCATTCTGCATACCCCCCCTGCCGAAAGCAGCGAAAGCTCCGAAAGCTCCGAAAGCGAAACCTAATTGCCGATCGTCGTGCTCGAGCATAACCCACAAAACCTCCAAGAATCGTTACTACAGCCCAGCAAGCATTGACCTTGCCCCTGTCGGTGATTCCGGCCTATAGTCGGCGCAGCACCGCACGGAGGCAGGCTATGGCGCGCAACTTACGGCGAATCGGGCTGGGAATCTTGGCGATCCTATTGCTCTGCGGGGTGTACGCCGGAGTCCAACGCCAAGGCTTGCAAGCGCGCTACTCGGGATACAAACTCCGCACGGCGATCACCGACGAAGCCCGCCTGACCGCGGCCTGCCAGCTCATCGAAGCCGGCGATGACGGCACTCCGTATTTAGTCGAAGCTTTCCGCGGCGACGATGCCGAGCGCTGCAACGCCGTGTCGTTGGCGCTGCGGGATTACTTGAAGGATCTGCAACCGACGGATCCGCGCTTCGCGGCACTCTGCCGCCCGCACCTGGGCGGTTTCGCCGAGTATTCGGAGGTCGGCCAAGAATCGACGCTCGGTCTCGTGCCCGATTTTCTGCGAAGTCCGGACCCCGACGCGATCCCCCGCTGCCGGGAGATCGTCCGCGCGGCGCTGAAGCACCGTACCGCCGAAGTCCGCATCCGCGCGATCCCGTTGGCCATGCGGGCCGAACTCGATCAGAAGGCGGACATCGCCCCGTCTCTGCAGGCGTCGGAAGCGGAGGTTCGCCGGGCCGCCATGCTCGCCGTCGGGCCTGCAAGTTCCGGAGCACCGGTCATTGGCGACGAAGAACTCTTCGCGTGGTTGAACGACGCCGACAGCCAAGTGCAGATGCTTTGCGAAGCGGCCCTGAGCACGCGCGGTTTGGAGCCGGAGCAGATCGGCGCCGCGCGGAAACTGACGAACCCGGACGCGGCCGAGCGGCTGAAATTGCTGATCGACTTGCGTTGGAACCGCGACGCCATCCGCGACCCCGGCCCGTGGCTCGAGCGCCTCAGCCGCGATGCCGATCCGGCCGTGCGCGCCGGGGCGGCCCGCGTCGCCTACGAATGCAAACTCGCCTTCGCCGGCTGGCTCGATCGCTTGGCGAAGGATGACCCGGACGGCACCGTTCGGCAGATCGTCCAGTTCCACCGCAGCCGCGCCGCCGAGTTGAAACAAGTCGGTTACGGCGGCGAATAAAGATGGAGCGAACCGCCGGGGACGATCAGCACGGGATGCACCGAGCCGCGTTCCTCGAAGGCCGCGAGAATCACGCTTTCTTCATGGCGGTACCGATGCGTGACGAGCACCCAGATTCGCCCCGCCGGCAATTTTGAAATCTCGTCGCGGTACTTCGATGGCAACTCCCGGTGGATGCCGCCGCGGATGACGCTCTCCACCGGGAAGTCGTACCGGGGCGAATAGAAATCGAAGGCGGGCCCCGCTCCGGCATCGCCCGACCCACAGTAGACGTAAATCCGATCCCCTGCTCGCCAATCCGATTTCACCCGCTCCAACATCGGCCGAATTTCTTCGGCTCGCTCCGGCCCGTCGATTCGCTTCACCGATTGAATCAGCGGCCAAATTACCAAGAGCACACCGAGCACAAAGCTTCGACGGCCGAATTGGGCGCAGAGCCACATCGCCCCGCCACCCCAAAACAGACACGCCATCGGAACGAAGAACAACAGCAGTCGCCCAGCGAACGGGTAAAGTTGAATGCAGGAGGCGAATAGGGTCAAAGCAACGGTGAGCAGCCATGCTGTGACGATCACGGCGGGTGAGGTCTGGCTCTTGCCCGGCATCCACATCGCGAATCCGCCGAGTGCTCCGAGCAGGAATACCATCCCTTGCACGATTCGATTCTCACCCGCCATCCCCGCCGGTTCGTTCACGAACGCCAGCGCATGATCGACGTACCACACGATCCCGCTGCGCGAGGTCGGCCACGGGGCGAAGTGCCCGGCCCAGTAGCGAATCAAGTAATCGTTGTGCCCGAGGTGTTGGAGGTTGACGGAATAGACCGCCGCGAAACTGATTAGCCACGCTCCGCCGAGCAGAATCAGGGCCGTGATGCGGGAGCGATCCCGTCGGATGGTCGCCATCGCCGACAGCGCGATGCCCAACCCCGCGAGGACGAAGATCGCCGGATGCGAGCACCAGACGGAGACTGCCCCGACGCCGGCGAACGCGAGCCAAATTTTCCAATTCGCGGGGCCTTGGAAAAACGGAACTGCCAAGGCCAACACCAGTGCGGCGAAGGCGGCATCGAAGGAATATTGTTTGCACTCCGCCGCGTAACTCACCAGGCTCGGGGAAACCGCGACGAGGGCAAGCGCCAAATGGGCCGATGCGCGGGGAAGCAGCCGATACGCCGCGGAACCGAACGCAAACAACCCCAAGAGCGACGCGAGAAAGGCGGGCAACCGTAAGGCTCGTTCCGTCGGGCCGAAGAGTTCCACACTCGCTTTGGTCGCCAGCAGGAAGCCAACGGGTGCCCCCTGATTGCGGTCGAGCGGCTCGAATAACTGCGCGGGGCTGCGCTCGACGATGTTCAAGGCGACCATCGCCTCGTCGATCCAGAGGGAGCGCTCCGAAGCGAACGCCGCCGTGCGCAGGCCGACACCCAGTAGCAAAAGGGCGATCGTGAGGCGGTTCACCAAATCACCCGGCCGGGGTTGAAGACGCGGCGCGGGTCGAGCGTCGCGCGGAGGGTGTCCATCAATTTGCGATCGCCGCGATCGTGGCCCCATACCGGAAGCGCCGCTTTCCAAGCGGGCGGGCAGCGCAGGATTTGTAAGTTGTCTTCCTTTCGATCGCTCGACAATTCTTGAAGGATCAGCGCGAGTCGATCCGGTTTCGGGTCATTCGGAATGTGGACGAAGGCGATGCCATTCCCAGCATGAGTATGGATGACCGCTTGCGAATGGGTCGCGTCGGCCTTCAGCGCCAAGGCCGCAATCGCGCTCGGCCGGGTGTTGAACTTCACGGTGCTGAATTCGTCGCCGCCCGATTGCAACGCCGTCAGGGCGATCCACAGCTTCGACGCGGCTTCACCTTCGATCACCGCGAGGTCCCGCAGCGGGGTGCCTTTCGATTCTTCTTTCAACGTCGCGATCTGCCACGCGACCGTTGCGGCTTTCTCTTCGAATCCGCAGGCGATGAGCCACGGTTCCGCGTCGGGCAGTGCGGCGCCGAGTTTCTTGACGGCGGCGCGGTTCAGCAATTCGATGGCCACCGGCCGGCTATTCGAGGCGTGCAAGCGGTCGAGCGTCGGGGCGACAGCCGAGGTCGGCACGCCGAAGACGACGAACGACGACACCTCCGGTCGAGGCTTCACTTTCAACGTGACTTCGGTGATGACGCCGAGCGTGCCGAGGGCGCCGATATGCAGTTTCATCAGGTCGTACCCGGCGACGTTCTTCACGACTCGCCCGCCACCTTTGGACTCGATGCCCTCGTCCGACACGAACCGGATGCCGATGACCGCATCGCGCCAGGTTCCCTGAGCCAAGCGGCGCGGGCCGTTGGCGTTCACCGCCATCGAGCCGCCGACGGTGGCCGATTCCGGGTTCGGCACGTCGATGGGCAGCCACTGGTTCTCGGTCTTCAGTAGCTTCTGAAGTTCGGCCAGCGTCGTCCCGGCTTGCAGCGTCACGGTCATATCGCGGGCCGGGTAATCGATGACGCGGTCCATCGCAGTCATGTCGATGACGATGCCGGGTTGAGTCGGCGCGCCGCCGATGTGCGAATGCGTCCCACCGCCACGCGGATAGACGGCGGCATTGGCGCGGACGAGTTCGCCGAGTTCGATCGCCGTGGCCGGGCGGTGCACCGGCATTGTGATAGACGCTGACACGGGTGGCCTCTGTGGTTAGTGCTTCTTTTTATAGATTCGGGAATCGTCGCAAGTTCACGGATTCGACCCGGAGACCCGAAGACGCCAGCATCGTCGGGAAGTATCCATCGACGAACCCCGCGCCGCTCGCTTCTTTCCAACTCGATGACACCGGGATGTCAGTCGATTTCAACAGCGACAACTTCGATGCCGCGCATTGAATCGCCACCCACGCGGCGAGGGAATCGGTCGTGACGCTCCACAGGTGCGGCGGCCCCGATTGTGTGCAAAAGTACGGATACGGATCGAGAATCCCCGGCAGTGGCGCTTCGACGGTGGTCATATGAGGGAGTAACCGCTGAAGAAAATACGCGCCGAGCGACAGCGACCGGATCGCCAACCAGTGGGCGTGTTCTTCACCCAACGAATGGACGCGGTCCCACGCCCGGACGGCATCGGCCGCTTCGCCACCGCCGGGGAAGAGCAGCACCGGCTCGGGTTGAATCGCGAGCCACGCAGTCAGCGCCGCGCCGAGATTGGGCCAGTCGTA
>JBBRUN010000311.1:0-6833 GCA_038247765.1 Gemmatales bacterium
CATCGAAGACATCGTGAATTTCGAAGTCGAACTCGCCGCGCTCGGCGGCCTCGACCACGTCACGCCGGATGTCATGTTGAAAGCGAAACAATACGGCTTCATCGATCGGCAGTTGGCGAATATCTGGAACACCACCGAAGCCCACGTCCGCCAAGCCCGGCTCGAACAGGGCATCCGCGCCGTGTTCAAATCGGTCGACACCTGCGCCGCCGAGTTCGAAGCGTATACGCCGTATTACTACAGCACCTACGAAAGTCGGGTATCGGGTTCCGGGGACCGGGTTTCGCAATCACCGCATTCTGCGGAACCCGAAACCCGATACCCGATACCCGACGTGCAAGACGAGATCCTTCCCTTCACCGGCAAGCCCCGCATCATGATCCTCGGCGGCGGGCCGAACCGGATCGGGCAAGGGATCGAGTTCGACTACTGCTGCGTCCAAGCGGCGCTCGCGCTCCGGCAAGCGGGGTACGAGGTCATCATGGTGAACTCGAACCCGGAGACCGTGAGCACCGACTACGACACGTCCGATCATTTGTTCTTCGAACCGCTGACCTCCGAAGACGTGCTGAACATCTTCGAGCGCATGAAGCCCGAAGGTGTGATCGTGCAATTCGGCGGGCAGACGCCGCTAAACTTGGCGAAGCCATTGAGCGAAGCGGGATTGCCGATCATCGGCACGAGCGTCGATAGTATCGACCAAGCCGAGGACCGCGAGCGCTTCGCGCAGCTCATCACGGAACTCGGCCTGAAGCAGCCCGCCAACGACAACACCAAGGATCTCACCGAAGGCATCGGCATGGCCCGGCGCATCGGCTACCCGGTGCTGGTGCGGCCGAGCTTCGTCTTGGGCGGCCGGTCGATGGAGATCGTCTACGACGAAGAAGCGCTGACGCGCTACCTCAGCCGGGCGCTCGAAACCTCCCCCGGCAAGCCGCTACTCATCGACAAGTTCCTCCAAAATGCCACCGAAGTCGATGTCGATTGCCTCAGCGACGGGCACCGCACCGTCATCGGCGGCGTGATGCAGCACATCGAAGAAGCCGGCATCCACTCCGGCGACTCGGCCTGCGTGATCCCCCCGCACAGCCTGCCGAAGGAAGTCATTGAGGAGATCAAACGCCAGACGCGGGTGCTCGCCAAGGCCCTGAAAGTCAAAGGGCTGATGAACATTCAATTCGCGGTGACCGGGTTGAACCCGGACGGCACCACGAGCGAAGAGCCGGTCGTCTACATCCTCGAAGCGAACCCGCGCGCCAGCCGGACGGTGCCGTTCGTCAGCAAAGCGAGCGGCGTGCCGCTCGCCCGCCTCGCGGCTCTGGTGATGGTCGGCAAGACCCTCGACGAACTCGGCGTCGCCGACGAGGTCGTGCCCGCGCATTACTCGGTGAAAGAGAGCGTCTTCCCGTTCAACAAGTTCCCCGGCATCGACATCATCCTCGGCCCCGAGATGAAATCGACCGGCGAAGTCATGGGCAGCGACGCCAAGATGCCGATGGCGTTCGCCAAGGCGCAGATGGCCGCGAACGCCCCGCTGCCGACCAAAGGGACGATCTTCCTGTCGGTCTCCGGCAAGGACAAGCAGACCATTGTGCCGGTGGCGAAGCAGTTCGCCGAGATGGGCTACAAGCTCATCGCCACTGTCGGCACCGCGAACGTTTTGAAGGCGAACGACATCCCCGTCGAAACGATCTTGAAGATCCAAGAAGGCGCGCGGCCGGACATCTTGGACAAAATGAAGAACGGCGAGATCGCGATGGTCATCAACACGCCGACGGGCCGGGGTAGCCAGACGGACGAAGGGAAGATCCGCTCGGCCGCCGTGAGCCACCGCATCACCTGCTTGACGACCCTGTCCGCGGCGTTCGCCGCCGTGGAAGCCTGCAAAGCCCTGCGTGAGCAGGAGTTGACCGTCACGGCTTTACAGGATTGGTTCCCGGCGAAGTAGCAAGCCTGCGATTGTGGAAAGGCGAGCCGGCAGCGTGATTCTGTATCGATGATTAAATCCGGCCGCTCACGCTGGCTGCTCGCCAATCAGCGGTTCATGTTGGCCAGAATCTCCAGCACCATGCGCTCCTTGGTTGATTCTTCGATGTGAATCCGGTCTTGCATCGCGGTTTCGAGGACGTGGGCGTGGATCACGCGTTGGAGTTCCCCCGAGGGAATCAGCGAGAGATCGTACACACCGGCCGCCGCGCATTTGGCGATGATCCGCTCGGTGACGCGCTGCTTGAGCCGGGTGTTCGCATCGACGACTTCCACCACGCGAGCCGCGGGCACGGCGACGCCGGCGGATGGTCGCGTGCTCGGGGCTGTCGAACCGGACAAACGTGGCTGCGCGTGGGGAATCGAACCGCTGGGGTTGGCCGACGGGGGGAGCGGAGACTTGATGCTGCCGCTCGGCTGGTTTCGCCGCAGCGAAGACAGCATGACCGACGAGGCCTCGGCCGGCATCGGCAGCGGTTCGCCGCGGACGAAGAGTACCTGCGGGGCTTGATCCATGATTTCGGGTGGGAGCACCGCCAGCATGCGGAAGCCGTTGGAGATTCGCACGTCGAAACCGCCGCTGGCCACGGGGGTTGATACCAACGCTTCGCCCGACTCGACCATGCGAGCCAAATAGCTACGGAGTTGACCGCCGTCGCGGAATCGAACGCTCGTCGGCAACCAGTTATCGGCTTTCTTCGCGATGATCTGCTTCGCCGTGAGGACCATGATTTCCTTCGTGGGTTCGTCGCGGAAGAGTTCTTCCAGCGGACTGAAACCCGCCGCTTCGCCGAGGATGTCTTCGATCTGACTTTCGCGGTCGGGTTTCGACAGCGCCGGCCATTCGACTTCGAAATATTGGTCCAACAGCCGCCGTGCTTCTTGCCGCAAGATCGACAACGGCTTGTGGCGAATCCGGGACGGATCGAATCGTTCGGCGAGCCGGGCGTGGGCCCGGCGCAGCATTTCGACCGGCGAAGGTGCCCCCGAGCGAGGGCGGGGAGTCGTCCAAATGGTATTCGTGCCGGACAGCGGCGGGTTCATCGGGCGTGTCTCGGGCTGGGCAGGCCTGGGGATCCAAGCTTAGAACAGAAACAGTCATTCGCCAGTCGTCATTCGCGATTCGTGCTCCGCGGTATTCCCTGTCTCCGCGTAGCTCGAATTACATCAGCAAGCCCGCGATGGCCGCGTTGATCAAGGTGGCGAGGAATCCCACGAGCAGAGCCTTCAACCCGAGCTTGGCGAGGTCGGCGCGGCGATCCGGGGCGAGCGCCCCGATGCCGCCGAGTTGGATGCCGATGGACGAGAAATTGGCGAACCCGGACAGGGCGAACACCGCGAGCACCTGCGATCGATCGGAAAGGTACCCGCCTTCGGCTTTCCAGCCTTTGAGTTTCAAAAAGGCGACGTGCTCGTTCGCCGCGAGCTTGATGCCGAGTAGCGAACCGACATTCTCTTGATCCGCGGTTTCGACACCCATCAAAAAAGCCACCGGCGCGAAGATGGTGCCGAAAATCTTCTCCAAGCTGAGGTCGTCCTTCCACCACCCGAGTTGCTCGGCGGGGATTCCGGCTTGGATCAATCCCGGTTTGATGCCGCCGAGGATAAAGTTGAACAGCGCGATAAACGCTAGGAACGCGATCAACATCGCGGCGACGTTGAGGGCCAACCACAATCCGTCCTTGACGCCGCCGGCCGCGGCGTCGATGACATTGACATACGGCGACTGCACTTCGATCTTCGCTTCGCCCATGGTCGCCGGCGAGCCCGCTTCCGGAAGGATCAACTTCGTCAGGTACAAACTCGCCGGGCAGGCCATGACGCACGTGCACAAGATCGACACGGGGTCGGCCCCGTAGTTGATGTAGACCGCCATCATTCCCCCCGAAATGTGGGCCATGCCGCTCCCCATGAGCGCGAGCAATTCCGAACGGGTCATCTTCGGTATGAACGGCTTCACGATCAGCGGAGCTTCGGTCTGGCCCATGAATACGTTCGCGGCGACGGACAGCGTCTCCGCGCCGCTGGTTCCCATGGCATACATCATGATGCGGGCGAGGATCCGCACGAAAAACTGCAGGATGCCGAGGTAATAGAGCACGCTGAAGAAGGCCGACACGAAGATGATCGGCGGCAAGGCCCGGAAAGCGAAGACGAAGCCTTGATCCTTGCCGAAGACTTTGTCCATCTCGGCCGGTTGGGCGAGCTTGCCGAAGACGAACTCCGAGCCGCTGTCCGAGGCTTTGATCAAGTATTTGATGCCCGTCCCGATGACTTCGAACCCGGCTCGCACCCATTCCGAATGGATCACCGCCACGGCCAAGGCGAACTGCAAGCCGATGCCCCACAGCAACGTCTTCAGCCGAACCGACTGCAGGCTCTTGGAGAAGCACGCCGCGACGCCGAGGAAACAGATGATGCCCATACCGGCTTGGAACCTCGGTCGGACGGTGTCGCCGAAGAGGCCGTGGAGGCCGTAGGTCGCCAGCACGAGCAGGGCCACGCCGGCGCCGATGCCGAGGCGCCAGGACCACGGCGTCGGCGGCAGCGTGCGTTCGATCGGGGCTTGCGAAATGCTTTCCGGGGCGGGGGCGATCATGGGCGAACCCGTGCGATGGAAGACGAGCGGGGATGAAGCGGAGAGGATGGGCGTGTTATAGCGGTGGACTCGCTGAATGCGCTGAATGCATACAATACTGCCAGTTTCACCTAGAGATCGTGCCATGACCGCGGCACTGCTACCGATGTCGATGCTCCCTTCGATCGACCAACTCCTGTCCGAGGAAGAATTTTGGGAGAGAAACCCCGGCGAGCTCGACGGTGATCCCGATGATGAAGATCACTCTGTTTCCCCGCGCCGAATCGGACTTTCGAAGGGCCGTTCGGCGATACCAAATCATTGAACCCGTGCTCGCCACTCGGTTTCGCAAGGCGGTGAAAACCGGGTTCCGGTGGATCTGCGAATTCCCGGAGGCTTCTCCGCTCCGCGATGATCGTCATCGATACTGCATCTTGAAAGGCTTTCCCTACGGACTTGTGTATCGGTAGGATTTGGCCGGTGCGACTATGGTTGCGGTCACCCACGGGGCGCATCTCCCCAGGTATTGGAACAAGGACTCCTGAGCTTGCCCACTCACAACTCCACAGTCTCGCATCTCGAAGGGGCCATCGACGGCGCCCGCCTGCCCGCAGGGCAACTCCACGGACTCCACGCCGGCCGGCCCATCTGGGTTCGCTACGACCTCGACGCCGTGCGCAAACTCGTCACACCGGCGTTGATCGCATCGCGGCCACCCAGCCTGTGGCGCTACCGGGAATTGCTACCGCTGCCGTTCGATGTCGAACCGGTGACGCTCGGCGAAGGGATGACCCCACTGCTGGACTGCCCCCGGCTCGGTGGCCAACTCGGGCTGTCGAAGTTGTGGGTGAAGGACGAAAGCCAACTGCCGACGGGGGCATTTAAAAGCCGGGGGATGACCGCCGCGATCAGCATGGCGAAGTGGCTCGGGGTCAAACGGGTCGCACTGCCGACGGCCGGGAACGCCGGTGGCGCCGCGGCAGCCTACTCCGCGCGGGCCGGGATGGAATGCTTCGTCTTCATGCCCGCCGACACGCCGGTGGTCAGCCAGTTCGAGCCGCATTTGTACGGGGCCAAAGCGTTCCGCGTGAACGGGCTTATCAACGATTGCGGCAAGATCGTGAAGGAAGGTGCCGAGCGAATGGGCTGGTTCGACCTGAGCACGCTGAAGGAGCCGTACCGCATCGAAGGCAAGAAGACGATGGGGCTGGAGATTGCCGAGCAACTTGGCTGGCGCCTTCCCGACGTGATCCTTTACCCCACCGGCGGCGGCACGGGGCTCATTGGAATGGTGAAAGCCTTCAAGGAACTCATGGAACTCGGCTGGATCGAACCCCGGCCGTTGCCGCGGATGTATTCCTGCCAAGCCGAGGGTTGCGCGCCGATTGTCACGGCATTCAACAAGGGCGAACGCCACGCCGATCTGTTCCCGAATGCGCACACGGTCGCCAGCGGCTTGCGCGTGCCGGTCGCTGTGGGGGATTTCATGATCCTCGATGCGATCCGCGAAAGCGGGGGCAAAGCCATCGCCGGCGCGGAAGCGAGCATCGCCCCGTGGATGGTGCGCGCTAGCTCGGCCGAAGGAATCAGCATCTGCCCCGAGACGGCGGTCTGTTTCGATGTCCTAGAGAAACTGCTGAACTCGGGTGATGTGAAGTCGGACGAGGAGATCGTGGTGTTCAACACCGGCGCCGCGACGAAGTATCTGGAGGCGCTGCCGGTGAATCTGCCGACGCTCGACAAAGATCGGGTGGATTGGGGTCGGATTGCCATGTGAACTCAGGCACCGATTTGGATGTATTCCACGCGGCTTGAAGGTTCAGGAATCGGCAGTCCATCCTCGACCAGACCTTCCAGATGCAAAACTATCGCCACCCGGATTCGGCGTTCGACCTCGGCCGGGTTGCTCCCCGTGGCCACACAACCCGGCAAGTCCGGAACATACGCAGCGAGATTCGTCCCGGCATCTTCGATCACAATCGCATATCGTTTCATGACCGACTCCGAATTTAAAATACCCAGCCAGCTTGCTTGAATACACTCCGAAGAGTTCCCGGTGGCATTGTATCGCTCATCTTTCCGGAAACCGTGAGTACGATTCATGCAATTTGAACTCCGAGCCCACAACGGTGCCGCTCGGGCCGGGTTACTCACCACGGCCCACGGCACTGTCGAAACCCCTATCTTCATGCCCGTCGGCACCCAAGCGACCGTGAAAGGGCTGACTCCCGAGATGGTGCGCGGCGTCGGCGCGCAGATCATTTTGGGC
>JBBRUN010000312.1:0-6771 GCA_038247765.1 Gemmatales bacterium
AAGAGCGGTTGAAGAAGCTCGCGCCGGTGCCCGAGAAGAAATAGCCGCATCACGCCACGACTTTGTTGCGGCCGGTGCGCTTCGCTTCGTAGGTAGGCAGAACCAAGCAAGTCTGTTAAACCGACCTCGTCGACACAAGTCCTTGCCGGGCCTGGTCTGTTAAACGACTGGCCTCGAGTTAAGCATTTGGAAACGAGTTAACGCGAGGGTGTCGGTGTTCTCGCTTAACTCGATTCGGCCCATCGGCGGAATAAACAGGCCTGGGACAGGCCTGTTTATTCCGCTCGCTCGGTGTGGCTCACTTCGCCGGGAGTTCCCAGTTGCGCTCCATCATGCTCACAATCTGCTTCGCCAACCGCTTCGTCGCCATCTGATCGGCGGTCGCGGTCGATTCCCCGAGTTCGGGGAGCATCCGGCCGACGACGGTCGGTGGCTCGGTCGTGGTCATGACGCTTTCCCTCGTCCGGCAGTTCCGCAGATGAACATATAAAGGCTGCCGGCTCGCTCGGCTGGCTCAGAAAAATCCTGGCGAGTGAAGATGGAAGAGAACCGGAACAGCATTCGGTGCGTCCGGCTGAAGTCCTTGTGCTCTTGGTTGTGGTCGCGGCCGTCCTGCCCTGAGACGCAGGATAGCAAGCGAGAAATGCACGAGGGTGTAGCTACAATTCTTGGAGGTGAGTTGCAGCGAGCAGTTCTCGTAAGTCACGCTCTGCGTGACGCCGGTGCGCATCCGGCACGGGTCTGGCATCACGCAAAGCGTGACCTACGAATACCTCCGAGTGTCATTGCTACACCGATAATAACACTTCGCCTTGTCCGGGTCGCCCGGCCTGCTATAGCGGCGGCTCGTCCCCATACGCCCGGAGGCCCGACCATGCGAGCCTTGGCCTCATTGTCCGCGTTCGTCCTGTTCCTCGGCACGGCTGCGGCTCAGACGCAATCGACCGTCGCCGTCGTCAAGGTCGGCTCGGTCTCGGTGCGCTGCGGCCCGTCGGAAAAGATGGCCGTGTGCGGAACCTTGGAACAAGGCACGGAGGTGATTGCCCACCATCCGGAAGGGAACGATTGGTACGCCATCCAGCCCCCGGCGGGTTCGGTGAGTTGGATCAGCCAACTGCATGTGGAACTGAGCCGAAAACCGGGCGAAGCCTCCGATACCTTCCCCTGCGACGCCGTGGTGCACCCCCTCGATACCGGCGAGGTGACGATCGCCGCCGGGATGGTGGGCGTTTACAAACCGTTGAATGTGCAGCGCACGAAATTGCCGAAGGGCACCATCGTACGGATCAACGGGCCGAAAGTGAAAATCGACGGCGACGACTCGCAAACGGGCTGGTACCCGATTCTGCCGCCGCGCGACGATTTCCGCTACGTGCCCCGCGCGGCCCTCGAATTGGCCGGGCGACTGGAGAAAGTGAATTACGTCGTGAAGGGCGCGACCGACGTGAAGTCGATCTCGGTGGAACCGGCCCCCGCCGCAGCGGTACCGAACCTGAGTCTGCCCAAGACGGCGCCGGAAGCCGGAGAATGGCCGAACAACCAGCTTTGGAAAGACGCCGAGCGTGCGCGCTCCGACGGGAACTTCGCCCGGGCCGAGGAGCTCTACCTCCAACTGGCGACGGCGTCGAACAAAGCCGGGGACGTGAAGTTGGCGAACCTGTGCTACGAGCGCGTCCACACGGTGCGCGAACAGAATCGGAATAAATCGACGAGCGGAAGCCGACCGATCGATGAGCCGAAGACGGCGCCCGTGGTCAACGTGAAGTCGGATGCCAAGAGCGTCATCGGCGATGGCATACTGCGGACGGTGCGCTTCGAATATTTGAACCGGAAGGTCTACGCCCTCACCGGCTCCAAGGGAGAAGTCCGGCTTTACCTCATCGCGGACGGCATCGAACTCGACCGCTACGTTGGCAAGTGGCTCGAAATCGCCGGTACCATCGCTTACCCCAAGGAATTCGGCGGCGACGGCCTGCTGACTGGAACCCGCATCGAAACGGTGAAGTGAAGATTCCCAGGTAATTCCAGCGGCCGCTAGGGGTGTGCCTACGATTCTTGGATGTTTTAGGTTTTAGGTTTCGGTCATTCTGCATACCCCCCCGGCCGAAAGCAGTAAAAGCAGTAAAAGCAGCGAAAGCAGCGAAAGCTCCGAAAGCTAAACCGCATTGCCGATTGTTGTGCTCGCTTTCGCGTTGTTGAACTCGATGCCGTTCCCAAAAGCCTCCGTGCACCCCAACTTGCCGGTTTTGCGTGTAGATCGCGTGAAATTTTCCCGTATTCGCCGGATTCGACGTATGGTTTGCCCAATCCCGACGAATGATAGGTATAGGATAGCCCGACCATTCCGACGGACCGGAGGAGTCTAACGAACGCTGACCCCGAAATCCGGAGGACGCGATGGCAACTCGGACATTGGAGCAACCGCCGAATCCGGCGAGTTTCCGCGAATTGCCCTTAGACGCCGTGGATCGGAGCTACCGACACCTCGACCGCTGCCGACGCATCCGCGTGGGCCCTGCCCTGACGCTCGTTTTTGAAAACCAACAGACACTTTGGTTCCGGATGCAGGAACTCGCCGGGATCACGCGCAGTACCGCCGATGCCGAAGTCCGCCGCCTTCACGATTGGTACAACCGGCTGCTGCCTTCGGAAGATCGCTTGCTCGCCGCGTTGTGGGTGTCGCTGCCCGGGCGCCGGCCGATTTTGAATCTCGAGAACCTCCGCGACCTCGTGGCTGACAGCCGGATGTTGCTCCGCTGTGCCAGCGGGTACGAGATCGAGGGGACCTTACTGCCCGAGCGGGTCCGTGACCGCTTGATCGGCCTCGTCGGCTGGATCGAGTTCCCCTTCAGCCTCGAAGATCGCTTGGCCCTCGAGACCCCGCGTCAAGAATGGCGCTTGGCCATCGAGTCCGACGACTACAATTACGAATCGGAACCGCTGACGCCCCTCGTCCTCATGAGCCTGCTTGCGGATCTCGGATCGGCCGAGTGATTCGCCCACTTCGGCTTGCAATCGTCCGTCGAACTTGCGTTAATCCGTGGAATCGCCAAGGAGGGCGTCCATGGCCACCGAATTGCTTTTCCCCCGATCCGCCCGCGATCGCGCGACTCCGGTTCAGCCGGACTTGGCCTTTTTGGCCCGTCCGCTCTTCCTGCGGTTGGCCGAAACGCTGAGGCAGGTCGAACGAATGTTGATCGCATGCCGGGCGATGCGGAATCGCGCCACCCGACACCGACGGGCTTGGGGCGTGCCGAATCTGTTCTTCGCCGATGCCGTTGCCCAAGCCGAATGGTCGGTGAAACAAGCCGAACCCGCGGCGTTTCCGGAGCCGTTCGTGAGCTTGCTGGCCCCGGCCTGGCCCGACCTCCACGACGCGTGGGAGCGGCTCCCCGATCTATTGGATGACGGGTTCGCTCTGCTGTCCGAGTCGATCGATGTCCGCCGGATGGCGCGGGCCGTGCCGGGCTTGCGCGCCGCCGCCGAGAGTGTGCCGGAAGCGGGAGAACTCGCCGCGATTCTAGCTTTGCCCGAAGAAGAAGTCTGGCTCGTGATCCACCCGGCGGCGCGGGCCGGGTTCCGCGTGACGCTCGAAGGCGTCGCCGATGTGGCCCAATTGCACGTGCTGCTGGCGGACCGAATCACCGGCGACCCCGCCCGCGGCTACCTCGCCGGGGCGCGCCCGCACGCCGCATCGCTCGGGGCCAGCCGCGACAGCTCCCCGAGCCGGGGAGTCGTGGCGACGGCCCGCTTCCAGTTCTATCGCCCCGAGGCCTTGCGCCCGACCGGCGCGCTGCCGCAAGGGCTAGCTGGGTCGGCGGATTGGTACTGGGGCCGCGAAGCTTTGAACAGCGTGCCGCAAGTTCACGGCGAACGCATCCTTCTGATCGGCGAGCCGGTGTTGCCCATGGCTTGGGAAGTGGCCCGGCGGTGTACCCGCATCGCCGCGCGGGTACGGGTATTGGATGTGCTGACGATGGGCGAAGTCGAAACTTGGATCCGCGCGCGCTGCCCCCAGTACCGCCCGGCCCTTCTGCCGGTGTCCCGCGCCGCCTGACATTGGCATCACGGCCCGTCGAAATGCTTCGCGTCGAAGGTTTTCCCGGCGGTCACTTTCAAACTGCGCCACTCGGCTAAGTCGATGCCGGCGGCGCGGATGTAGACCTTCGCCGGGAGCTTGATGCCGCCGTAATCCTGCAATTCATCGAATAGCAACTCCTTCACCAAATCTTTGCCGCTCTCACGGCCGCTGTAGGCGATGCGGATCAACGCATTCGATTTTTTCTCGATGTGCAGCAGCACGTAGGTCAGCGCCGGCGTCCAGACGTGCAAGCCGTAGCAATCTTTAGCGCCGATCAGCGTATCGTCCGCGAAGAGGACGCGCGTGGACGGGTCGGCAAACGGGAAGAGCAGGAAGCAGGCGTCTTCCTGGAACTGCCGCTGGGCTATGAGCAGCAGGTCGTCCACCATTTTTTGTTTCGGGATCGCTTGCGGCGCCGCTTCGCCGAAACGCTTGTTGACCTGCGCGATCCAATTCGCTTCCGGGCTGAGGCCAAATGTCGTCGTGGCGACGGTTTCCGTCGTAAGTTCGGTGCTGTTCTTGAATCGAACCGGCCACGAGACATCGACGGTTTGCGTCGCGGCGAGCACTTGGTCGTTGGCGGACAGCGCCCCGATGCGGGTGAAACTGGCGGACTTCAACTTCTGCAGCAGTTCCGGTTTGCCGCCGGTATGTGCGGCCAGCATCGCCTCGAGTTTCTTCTGGGCTTCGGGGGACGATTGCGCCGGTTTCGGTGGCGGCTTCAGTTCCAAATTTCTGGCCGGTGGCAATTCGGCCGGTTTCGCGGTGCGCAGCGTCGGCGGATCGGGCTGGCACCCGAACAGTCCGGCGCAGGCGATGAGCAGAATCGGGGTTCGCAGCGCGGCCATCGGTCGCCTCCGGGCGTCGGAATCATCGTTCTACCGCCGGAGCGCGGTATTGGCGACGGAACCCGGTGACTGGTGGCGATCAGGGGAAGAGGATTTCGAGGTCGAGGCTCTCCTTGCCGCGCAGCACCGTGACCTTGGCCTTGGGCGAATCCATCATGGCGTAGCGGAAGGTCTCCTCGACCTTGTCGAGGGACTTGACCCGCCGCAGATTCACGAGGCTCAGGACATCGCCCGCTTTCAAGTTTTCGAGCGGGAAAAAGTGACGGATCGAATCGGTTTGACGCAATCTTCGCCCCAACGGGGCCGACGTTTATAGCCTGGGGCGGAAGCCCCAGGATTCGGATGACTTTTTTTGCCCGGCGATTCGCGGCGGTCAATAGCCGAGCCGGCAAAGGGTGTAGCGACGATTCGTGGAGGTTTCGTAGGTCACGCTGCGTGTGGCGCCACACCCGTGCCGGATGCGCACCGGCGTCACGCACAGCACGACCTACGAAAACGGCTCATCGCAAAGAAACTCCAAGAATCGTTGCCGCATGCACCCCCGGCAATTCCGGAATGCGGAATCTACTTCACCCCGACGTGCAATGCGATGCTCCCCAGCATCAACGGGCGGCTGGTCACGCCCCGCAAGCCGGCGCGTTGCCACTCCGCAGTCAGATCGTGGCGGCGGGGGAAGTTCACCGTCGTCTTGGCCAAGTATTCGTAACTCGCGCGGTCGCCGCCGGCGGCCCGCACCAAGTTCGGCATGAGGAATTTGCAGTACAGGTAGTTCCCCGCGCGGAAGGGCCAGAAGCCGGGGCGGGAGGTTTCGATGCAAACGAAGCGGCCGCCCGGTTTGAGGACGCGCAGGATTTCCCGGTAGGTCGCGGGGCGGTCGCCGACGTTCCGCAACACCCAGCCCATCAGTACGACATCGACCGAGGCATCGGGCAATTCGGTCGCCGTGGCGGGCCGGACGTGCAATTGCGGTTGCGTATCCGGGAATGCCGTGCGGATGCGCCCATCGGCGACGGCGAGCATGTTTGCGGAGATGTCGAGGCCGATGACACGGCCGCCCGGTTGTGCGGCCCGGTACGCGGGTATGTACAGGTCGCCGGTGCCGGTGCCGAGGTCGAGGACTGTATCGCCCGGCGCGATCCCCGCCGCGGCAATGGCGAGCCGCCGCCAGCGGTCGTCCGCACCCCAGGTGATCAGTCGATTCAACCGGACGTACCTCGGCGCCAGCGCGTCGAACATCCCGGCGGCGAAGCTCTCGCGCTCGTGGCCCGTAAGGCTGGCGCCGTCGATCGGTGTGGGTGCAGGCATGAAGTTTCAACCGCAGAAGTCGCCGGCGGATAACAACGCCTCAGCTTCTCAATGGATGACAAGCACGGTGTACCGGTACTTCAGTTTCCGCTCTTCGCCCGGCTTCAGCGCGAGGTTCCAGAACAGTTCGTTCCGCTTGTTCACGGAATAGGCCCCTTCTTCGCGCAGAGCCGATTTCGGTTCCCCTTCCGCCGAGATCAGTTCCCCGGAGAAGCGCCGGCGGATCGCCAGTTGAACCGTTTCCTTGCGGTGGTTGTTCACCGTCAATTCGCCGTCCACGGTCGTTTTGCGGTACTGCCGGGCGCCGACCCAAACGAGGTCGCGGTTGCCCTCCTTGGCGTCTTCGTGTTCGAGCGAGCGCGTCCGCACGCTCAGCGCTTTGTCCACGCGCAGCACCGTCTCTTCGCCGGCGTTCGTCCAGAAGCTCGTGCGTTGGCCGTTGAACTTGCCGTCGGCCACAACCATGGCGGGGCCGGTGGTCATCGGGAACTTGAGGGGGTTGTTGAATCGGAGGGCGTCCCATGGCGAGTCTTCGTC
>JBBRUN010000313.1:0-6770 GCA_038247765.1 Gemmatales bacterium
AACCCAGAGCATCACGGTCAGTAAAGCGGGCGTTCACCCTGACGGAATTCGGTATTCCGATATTTTCAGAATGCCGAATTCCCCGACGGAGGCCCAATCCTGGAGGATTCCCGTAAACCGCAAAAGGCTCGACCCGAAAATGCCGGAGGCAAGAGGCAGGGGGGAAGCAAAGTCCCGACACGGCTGCCAGTAGGGTCGAGCGTCAGCGGGCGGGTGGCCAGCTTCGCCGGTGTCGAGGCGTTCATATCCCCTTCACCTCAATTGACGGATTGTAACCGCATACTCGCACTGATCAAGCGACTACTCCAAGATTTGCGCGATTTTTTCTTCCCAGCCCTTCCCCCTTTCCAAACGCGGGCGTCCTTGGCGACTCCGAACGCAAATTCTCGGCAACGCAGATTTAACCACTACAACAGGCACTGTCGTGAAACTGGGCGATCTTTTCCGATTCTTACCGAAAAAACGGACGGCGGACTCGCAAAAGCGCACTATGCTTCGATTGTTCGCCATTGCGCGATTCTACTTGCCCGAACAATGGTTATTCCCCGCACGGAGGCAGGGCCTTGCTCGATTTTCCGATGTCCAACCATCACGATCCCGATTCGCCCGGAACGGCTCCGACGATGTTGAACGCCCGCTACAAATGCTCCGTTTTGGTCGTGGACGACGAACCTTCCATCCTCGCTCTGCTGGCGCGCCAACTCGGGCACGACTTCGAATTGCTCACGGCCGGCACCGCCGAGCAAGCGAAGAGCATCGTCTCGTACCGGGCCATCGATATCGTGGTGACCGATCTCCAATTGCCGGATGCCAGCGGGTTGGCGCTGCTCGACTGGGTTCGCCGGATCTCTCCGCAGTCGGCACGGGTCCTGTTATCGGGCACGGCCAAATTGAAGGATGCCGCCGAGGCGATCAACTGCTGCCAGATCGATCGGTTGATCCTCAAGCCGTGGCGCGGCGAAGACCTACTGGCCCACCTCAACGAGGTCGCGAAAGGCTTGCTATTGGCGCGCAGCCACAAGCACTTGCTCGACGAGATGAAAACGCTGAACCAACAGCTCGAGAAGCGGGTCGCGGAGCGGACGCAAGAACTCCGGGCCTCGAACCAAATCTTAGAGAAAATGGCCCTCACCGATCCCCTGACCGCGCTGCCGAATCGGCGGGCCATCGACTTGATCGCCCGCAAGGAATTGCTCCGCCGGTCGCGCAACGGATCGCCCATGGCCGTCGGCCTGATCGACGCTGACCGGTTCAAACTGATCAACACCAATTTCCTCCACCCCGGAGGCGACCACGCCCTCGTTTGCCTCGCCCGCGTCCTCCAGCACACGCTCCGGACGACCGATGCCGTCGGCCGCATTGGCGGGGAGGAATTCTTGGTGATCGCTCCCGAGACCGACCGCGGCGGCGCCGAGATTCTTTCCGAACGGCTCCGCCGCGCCGTGGAATCGGAAATCATCGATTACAACGGCGATCGGATCCCGCTCACCATCAGCCTCGGATTCGTGGTCGTGGAGGGGAGCCAATCGGTCACCTACGACGCTCTCCGCGAAGTGGCGTCGGAGGCTCTGAACGAAGCGAAGTCCGAAGGCCGCAACCGGACTTGCCTGCGCGTTTTCGAAGGCGCGGAAATGGCGGCCCGCTGATCCCCTCCCGATCTTCACATCCGGATCTCGGTCGAACCGCAGGCAGTTCCTATACTGGCCGGGGCGGGGTGATATCGCCCTGCCGACACATCCCAAGGAGTAGTCCGATGACCCGTTTGTTGACCGCACTGCTGGCCCTGGCTCTCGTCGCCGGATTCGGCTCGATCCGCGCCGAAGACAAGAAAGACCCGAAAGACGAAAAAGGCAAGCCGACCGGCATCTGGTCGAAAGAAGCCGACGGCCTGAAACTGACCTTCGATTTCAGCAAACCGGACGTGCTGACGCTGATCGCCGGCGCGGGCGAGAACTCGCTGACAGTCACGGGCAAATACACCGTTGAAAAAGATGGCCTCATCAAGGTCAAGTCAAACAAGATCGAAGTGAAGGGGGAATTCCCAGTGAAACCGAAGGAAGGCTACACCTTTGAATTCAAAGTCAAAGTCGACGGCAAGAAAGCGAAGTTGACCGATTTCGACGCCAGCGAGGGCGCCGATGAAGCCAAAGGCGCCGTCGAAGGCGAGTACACCTTGGAAGAGAAGAAAGACAAGTAATCGATTGCGGATTGGGGATTTCGGATTTCGGATTGCGGATGGGAAGAGGGCCAAAACATTTCTTCCCATCCGCAATCCGAAATCCGAAATCCGCAATGGACCATCGGCATCGACGAGGCGGGCTACGGGCCGAATCTCGGGCCGTTGGTTCAAGCCGCCGTCGCGCTGCATCTGCCCGATTCCGACCCGGCCGGCTGGGACACGCTGCAAGCGATTGTGCGACCCGCCGCCGGCCGATGGGGCCGCGATTCCCGGCTCGTCATCGACGATTCCAAACGAGTCTACCACGGCCAAAACGCCCTCGGCAAACTCGAACTCGGCGTGCTGGCGGGCCTGTCGAAATCGGTCGCCACCTTCGGAGATCTCCTTCGGCACATCTGCTCTCCGGCTGTGATCGCCGATATCCACGCCGAGGCGTGGTTTGACCCGGCGCTGGCGTTGCCCATCGAGGCCCCCGCCGAATCGATTGCGAAGCAGCGCTCGGCACTCGCCGGGTTCGTTGATGCCTCGTTCGGCGCGATCTTCGCACGGGTCGTACCGGCGCCGCGCTTCAACCATTGCGTCGCCCGCACCGGGAACAAATCGAGCATCCTCTCCGACGGCCTGATCGAGTTGATTCAAAACAGCGTCCATGCCGCGCCGGGAATAGAACCGCTGCGATTCCTGTGCGACAAACAGGGAGGACGGGCGTTTTACGCGCCGCAGTTGCAAGAAGCCTTCCCGGAAGGATTCGTGGTCGCGGAGATCGAACGCGCCGAAGAAAGCCGCTATCGAATTCTCGATTTGCCGAGGGCGGTGACGGTGAGCTTTCGCCCCCGCGCCGACGGCGACAGCGTAGCCGTCGCCTTGGCGTCGATGGTTTGCAAATACCTGCGCGAAGTCTGCATGCTTCAATTCAACGCGTATTGGGCCAAAGAAGTCCCCGGTTTGGTCCCCACGGCCGGTTACCCGGTCGATGCCAAGCGGTTCTTCGCCGACATCCGCCCGGCCTTGGATCGTCTCGGGGTGCGCGACGAATCGATCTGGCGTATAAAATGAACACGCGAGCCGGCCCGCGTCAGCGGCCGGAGATTCGTTCACGAAAGATTCCATGCCCCTCTACCAATACGAACTGATCGAACCGGACGGATCGAGCGGGGAAGTTTTCGAGGTCATGCAACGCATGGCGGCGGAGCCGCTCGAAATTCACCCCGAAACGGGCCAAGCCTGCCGGAGGATTTTGAGTGCGCCGAATGCCCCGCGGACGTGGACCGACCAGCACGCCAAGGCCGCGACGAGCGACGGCAGCTTGGAGCGCAAGGGCTTCACGAAATACGTCAAAGGGTCGAACGGGAAATACGAGAAGATGTTCGGCAAAGGCCCGGACTTGATCAAAAAGCCGCCGGCGGGCGATTGACCGATCCGCGACGGGACGCCCACGCGCAACCGGCGAACAGCACCAGCGTCTCGATCGGGATGACCCCGTACCAGAGCACCCAGTCGTAGGCGTAGCCGCCGAGCAAATCCTTGTTTGGCAGAATGCCCAACACCGCGGCAATCGTCGAAACGACGAGCCACTTCCGCCGCTGTTCGAACCCCGCTCTCGCCAAGGCCCACGCCGGGATCACCAAGACGCAGAAGTGCGGTTTGCTGCTCATCGGCGACAGCAGCACCATGAGGCCGAGAACCATCCCGACGCCCAGTGGGTCGATGCCGGCATTCCGCCGCGCGGCCCGCGCGGCGACGGCCAACAACCCCAGCGCAATGACGGCTACGATCGCTTTCAAGACCCAGGGTGGCGCCGGGTTCTCCCGAGGGCGTATGCCCCATTTGCCATCGCTCCACGCGATCTCGGCCGTGCCTTGGCGTGTGACCAAACCGGACAACGAATGGTTGAAGCCGATACCGGCAAACCAATCGCCGGGGTTGCGTTGCGGTGCCAAGATCGGGGCGAAGATACGCTCCGTCCATACCTTCATTCGCAATTGCCCATCGGCCGGCGGGAACAGCGCATCGGGGAGCAGGTTCGCGCCGAAGGCCACCAGCATCAACACAATAGCTTCTTTCCATCGTCCGACCCACAACAAATAGGGTGCGAAGAGCAGAGGCGTGCATTTCGCCGCCGTCGCCAAGCCGATGAGCACCGCCCCGGTGTACGGCCGGCGATTCACCAAAAACCAGCATCCGCAGACGATGGCCCCGCCCAAGAGCATGTCGATCTGCCGATTCACCAAAACATCGAAGACGAACCCGAGGCCAGCGAACAACCCGAGCAGGGCGATCGCGCATTCCCGTCGGGGCGGGAGCCAGGCGAAAGATCCGCCCGTGAACCGCCAACCGACGAGGAGCAGCCCACAACCAGCCGCGACGTTCATCGCCCAGAATTGCGCCGCTCGGTATTCTCGGGGGAGCGCGGCCGCCGGCAGCGGAATCAGCGCCGTGAAGGGGGGATATACGAAAGCGTCGCGGAAGATGTGCTCGCCGGTTTGCAGCCTCTCGGCCGCCGGGATGTAGACCTTCTCCCAATCGGTGTCGCCGAAAAGAAACGTCTGCGGCGCAAAGGCCAAACTCAAAAGCACCACCAGCAGCAACACCGGCCCGAGTGGCCGTCTGGTCTGGCTCACGCTCCGGCGGGTAGCAATTCCCCCTCTTCGATTTCTTCCATCGGCGACTCGCAGTCGAGCGGCACGTCGGCTTCTTCTTCGAGCACCGGTTGCGTCGGGTCGCCCATGCCCTCGGGCCAAATGTGGAAGCCGCCCTTCAAGCCTTTCAACTCCCAAGTCCCCCAGATGCCTTTGCCTTCGTTGAAACCGGAGTAGTGCACCGTGTGGCTGCCGGCGTAAATCTTGCGGAAGTGCACGGCCCCATCGGCGAGGTCGTAGGTTCCATTCACGAAAAACTGGGAGACGCGATCTTGACCATCGCCCGTCATCGCGCCCGCGCGGAAGCTCAGCAGCAGTTCCATCGCGTGCTTGCCGGGAATGCGTTTGTCCGTGAAGAAGCCGACCCACTTCCCGCTCGGGAACCGCGAATCGGCTTCGATCGGGTCGGCCATGATAGGTGCCTCGCAATGGTCAGAGTCGGTGATCCGTTTCCAAACAACGCTCGTTGATTCGACCGCTGACCACCACTATTTCGAAGTGAACTTATACAGCGTCGTTTCGGTCCGCAGGTAGAGCGCCCCGGCCGACGGCACGATCGTCGCGAAAGTCTTTTCCTTCATCTCGCTTTCGCTCCCGGCCACGACTTCCAATTCCTTTTTGTTCGGGACGATCACCTGACCGAAGCCCGTCTCGGAGGTGATGTAGATTTTCTTGTTTGCCAAGATCGGCGAGGAAGAGAACGCCCCGCCCTTGATCCGCGTCGCCCAGTGAACCGTGCCGGTCTTCGCGTCGAGGCAGCTCATCATGCCTTGATCCGAGATCATGTACAATTCGTCGCCGACGATCAAGGGAGTCGGCGTGTTCGGCGCGAATTTGTTGGTCTGCCAGGCGATGTGGCTTTCGGTGATGTCGCCGGTGCCGTCGGGCTTGATGGCGATCAGGTGCTGGTTGATATAGCCGGTGGAAATGAAGACGAGCCCGTGGGAATAGACCGGCCGCGTGATCAGCGACCAACCCGGTTTCGGGTATTTGACGCGCCAGATTTCTTTGCCGGTTTTGGGTTCGTAGGCTGCGCACCAATCGCTCGCCGCGGAGACGATCTGCTTCTGGCCGTCGTGCTCGATCAACTGACAAGTCGCGAACGAGAACTTCAAACTCGCCGTCATCTTGCGCTCGGTCTTCCACGCTTCTTTGCCGGTCTTGGCGTCGAGGGCGACGACCATCTGCTTGTCTTTCCCATCGCAACTGAAGACGACGTTCCCCTCCGCGAGGATCGGCGAGCCGCCGTTGCCGTGCTGGTGTTCGTAGGGATATTTGTCGTTTTTCCACAGCACTTTGCCGGTGAGGTCGAGAGCGGCGGTACCCATATGACCGAAGTGGACGATGATCCGTTCGCCGTCGGACACGGCCGTCGGGCTGGCGTGGCTGTTCTTCTTATGCGGCTGCGATACCGTCGCTTTTTCGAGAAAGATTTGTTCGTTCCAATCGATCTTGCCCGACTTGGCATCGACGCAGACGACGCGGAGTTCGTAATCGGGTTTGTCGGTATTGCCCGAAGGCACGGCCGTGGTCAGGATCAACTTGTTGCGCCAGACGATGGGCGACGACCAACCGGCGCCGGGGATGGCGACCTTCCACGCGACGTTTTTGTCCGGCCCCCACGCGGTCGGCACGGCGGGGCCGTCGTAGTGGCCGACGCCGTTGGGCCCACGGAATTCTAGCCACTCGGCGGCATCGGGCGACTTCGGGGCGGGGTCGGCACTCAGCATCAGCAAGGCGGCCGTCAGCGCAAAGGGGGTCATGCGGCGAATCTCGGAGTGATAAAGGAACGAAAATAGTTTACCGGATCTGGCACGGGTGGCGCAGATCACGGTGTCGCTTCGGGGAAATCGACGCCGGCGTAAATATCGGCGAGGGGAACGCTGGCGGCAATGGAAATGAAAGCGAGCGTCTCGGTCAGGCCGACGAACGAAATCAGGCCCCACGCGCCG
>JBBRUN010000314.1:0-6766 GCA_038247765.1 Gemmatales bacterium
GATTGGGCGTCCGAGGTCACGAGGTCGCTGGCGACCTTCTGCGAATCTTGGGCGTGCCCGAGCAGCGCGATGGATCCGCCGACGCTTGTGAGGGCCGCAGCCCGGAGGAACTGACGACGGTGAGGTGTTGTCATAGTGTGGATTTTCTTATTGATTAGGGGACTAATTACCACGGCTCACTTCTTCGGTTTGTCCTTCGCCAGCCGCGCCGCCAGCTCATCGCGGCACTTCTTCACATGGTCTCGAAGAGGCTTGTCATCGGCATGGCTGGCGCCGAGAAGCCAAGCGTCCATGGTAACGACCTCACGAGATCCACCGATGGCGACGAGAGCAGTGGCTGCCAATAGCTTGGCCCACGGCGGTCACGCGGACATCCCAGAAGCGGTCGTTGTAGTCCGAATCGTCGAACGGGGCGCCGGCCAAGTCTTCGAGCGAAATGCGGTAGATCGTGACGCCGCCTTGGGGCGGATTCGAAGTCACGCCGTACGACCAATTGTAGAAATTGGCCTCCATGATATCCCGGCCGATGAAGCGAAGGCGGGATTGAGATAGTGCGAGCCGGTGTGGACGGCCGCACTCGCCCCGGCGATGCCGGTGGGCGCCGAGATCAGTTCGATGGCGAATTGGGCCGGCACGGTGCGGTCTTCGAGGTTTTGCAAGTTCAGGGCGAGCCGGCCGCTTGAGCGGTCGGAGTATTCTCGCAAGCGCAGACGGATCACTTCTTCGTTGCTTTGTCCCGTTCGGCCAAGTTGGAGTAATACTGCTTCAGCATCTCTTGGTACTTCGGCATGTATTGCTCGCGGTAGTATTGCGAGGCCTGCTGGCGGAGCTTTTCGGGCAGGTGTCCCCAGACTTGCTTCGTGAAGGGATCCTCGTTCGGGAGCGGCGGGGTCGTCTGCGTCCCTTTGGTACCGGTGCCGGGGTTCATGCCCGGCTCCTTCATGCCGCCGGGTTGTATCATCGGATCCTTCATGCCGGTGCCGCCCATTGGCATCGGTTCCTTCATGCCGCCGGGCTGCATCATCGGGTCTTTCATGCCGGTGCCCATCGGCATCGGTTTATCGCCACTGCCGCGTTTGGGTCGTTGGCCGCCCATCGGTTGGCCCATGCCGCTACCCATCGGCGGCGGCTTCATCCCGGAGTTGCCGCCACCGCCCATCGGAGGTGGTGGCATTTCGTTGGCTCCGCCACCTCCACCGCCGCCCATGGGCGGTTCGTTCTGCTTAAGCAGGGCGTCGATGTCTTTGAGTGCTTGTTCTTGTTTCTTGCGGGTCTCGTCGCCGGTGTCCTGATCTTTCAGGCGCTCGCCGATGTCTTTGGTGTTTTGCGTCAAGCGCTCGAGGATCTTCACCGGCTCTTCCATGTCGGCGGGGGTCGGCTCCGGCTTCGGTGCGTCGGGCACCTTCCACTCGGTGAGGCGAGGCACCGGGGGCGCGATGATGGCGAACGCGGAGGAGGCCCCGAGAACCGCCAGACCGAACGTCAGCAGATAACGAGTCATTGCTTCTCCGGGTCGGCGGGCATCATCGGTTGGAGGGCCGGGGCGATCTTTTCGAGCAGCTCCGCGACATCCCGCTGGGTCTTCTCGAGTTCTTCGAGTTCTTCGCGGTCGGCGTCGCTCAACTTCGCTTTGTCGGGTTGAATCTTGGCGAGCGCGGCCGTGCGTTCGTTCACCTCGGCTTGGATCGCCCGGAGCGCCTTCAACTGGGCCAGAGGCGGAATGCCTTTCGGCATTGTTCCGCCGTCGGGCGGCATCATCGGCGGCTCGCCGGGCATTTCGGGCATCATGCCCGGCATCGGAGCACCGCCCATCGGCATCGGTTTGGGCTTCTCGCTGATCGATTCCAAAATGTGGTCAATCCGTCGGAGGGCCGTGCGGAGCGGCCGGCGGGTGCGGTCGTCGGTCGCTTGCTCGGCTTTCTTGTCGAAGGGTTGCCCGGCGTTGTCGAGCGCCTCGGTTTTGCGCTCGCCGAAGAGCTTGCCCGACTTCTCGGTCTGGTCGGCGGCCTGTTCCGTCAGTTGCTTGAAGACGGGGAGCGGTTCGAGCTCCTTTTCGGCGAAGCCGCGGAGTTCTTCGGCGATCGCCTTGGCCCGGTCTTCGAGGTCGCCGACGCCGGCGATCTTGGCCCGATCCCAGCCCATCTCCTTCAGCACGCCGGCTTGAATGCGGCCCGCCTCGTCGTCGGTCGCTTTCAGCCGATCACGCAGGGCCTTCAAACGCTCGGCGAGTTCTTCTTTCTTTTCTTGCGACAGTTTCTCGGCGTCCTTCTCGCGTTCTTTGTCGAGCTTGGCCACGGCCTCGTCGAGTTTCTGCAACGCTTCGTCCTGCTTATCTTCGGGTGGCTTACCCCCAGCGAGATCTTTGGCGGCGCCGTCCATCTGCTCGGCGGCGGCGCGGAGTTTGTCGGCCGCGTCTTGCTGGCGGTCGCGGGTCAGTTTGTCGGCGGCGTCTTCGGTCTTCTTCTTCAACTGCTCCTGCTCGCGGGCCAGCTTGGCCAGTTCTTCGGCCCGCTGTTTCTCGTCCGGTATCATAGCGGCGGCTTTCGCCTTCTTGCGGAGTTCGTCCTGCTCGGCGGCGAGTTTGTCGATATCGTCGGCGGTCTGCTTCTTCTTTTTGAGTTCGTCGGCGCCATCGGGCTGTTTTTCGCCGAGGGCCTCGGCGAGCTTGGCGAGTTTATCGGCCGCGCTCTGCTTGGCATCGTTCGATTGGGCCGGGTTGTTCTGTTGAAGTTCCTGACCGGCCTTGCGGAGATCTTCGACCAGTTCCTGCCCGCCCGCTTTTTGCACGGCGCTGCGCAGGGCCTCAGCCTCGGCCTGCGCCTCCTTCGCGGCCTTCTGCAAAAGGTCGGCCTCGGCTTTGTTCCCTTCTTCAGACTCGGCGTCGGCTTTCGCTTGCAGGTCTTTCGCCTGCGCTTCCTTCTCGGCGGCGAGTCGCTCGGCTTTGCCCAGTGCGGCTGATGCGCGATCCGCGAGTTGGTTGAATTTGTCGGCCGCGCGGTTGAGCTCGGCCTTCTCGGCCGGCTTCAATTGCTCCGGCGGTTTGCCCGATTCGAGCTTGTCGGTCGCTTTCGCCCCCTGCTCGCCGGCTTTGTTCACTTGGTCCTTCAGGTTCAGCGCTTCGGCCCGCACTTCCCCGGCCCCGGCCCATTGCTCCAGTTGCTTCAGCACGAGGTCGAGTGTCGTCTCCGCGGCTTTCTGTTCCTTCACGGCGGCTTTCAAATCGCCGGCGATTTTGTTGGCGTCGGGCTTCGGCCCTTTGTCCGTTTCGTTCTTCGCCTTGGCGAGCGCTTGGTTGATCGGGTCGAGGTTTTGATCCGCGATGCGGGCCAAGTCTTCGGCGACGGCGTCGACGCGCTTCGTCGTCGGCGAGCTCGGCAGGTTGTTCGCTTCAACGAGTTCCTTCAGCTTTTGAGCCTGCGCTTTCAGGCCATCGCGCGGGTCGGCGATCTGGTTCTGGATCGCGCGCTGCGTCTGTTCGACTTGGTTCAGCTTGTTCACTTCATCCGGTGTCAGCTTGCCTTCGAGCGCGGCCTTGTTCACCTCGTCGGTGCGTTCGCGGGTCAGGCGTTGTTCTTCGCGGAGCTTCAACACCTGCGGGCGGAGTTTGCCGAGTTCTTGTTGAAGCAGGCCCTCCAAGCCGACTTTGCCGACGATGCGAATCTCGAAAGCGGGTTTGCTACGGCCCGGTTCCTTGAGGGGTGTGATGTCGTCGAAGTCGGTCGCGGCGGCCGCGATGATGAGCGTGTCGCCGTCGGTCGGGGGCGTGCCATCGGGCTTGCGAAAGCGGCTCAGCGGAATCGATAGACCGCCGGAGAGCGTCGCCGGCTTGGCCGAATTCGAGGGTGCCGCGAACCCGAGGATCGCGGCTTGTTGCGGCGACGGGCCGATATCCGGCACGGCGATCGGCAGTTCGCGGGTCGCGCCATTCAGATCGCCGAAGCGGTATTCGACGACTAGCCGGCGGACGGCGAAGGTGCGATCTTCGGCGCGGGCCTGCACCGTGATGCTCGCCGTCGGTAGCAGAATTTGCGGATCCTGCCCCAACATCGGCCGGTCCATTGAAACGATCGGAGCCGGGTCTGGGATGATGCGGAAGTCGAACAACCGCGAGCCGCTCAGGCCGGTCTCGTCGGTGAAGCGGAAGTTGTACAGGCCGGGCAAGCGGGGGATGAAATCCGCTTCGAGCCGGGTTCCCTCGGCACCGAGAACCGCCACGGGAATGTCGCGGAGCACTTCGTCCGCGAGCAGTTGGCTGGCGAGTGCGGCGAACGGATTCGTACCCGCCAGCCCGGCGACGGCGGGGCCGTGGGCAAGGCCATCGCGATCAATCTGCGGGATCAACGCGGCTGAAACGATTCGCCGATCCGCGGCGGCGCGGAGGCGGACGCGCGTACCGTGCACGGCTTCGATGGTGCTGGCCCCGTCGGGCAGATCGACCGGGGGAAGATCGGTGTAGCGCGGGAAGCTCAGGTGAATCTGCGGCGAAGCCCGGCCTTCCAGCGGCACGAGTTTCGGCGGGGGCAGCACATCGACCGACATCCACTCCGTGCTGCCGTCGTTCGCTTTCAGTTGAAACTCGAACTCGCGCGGGATGCGGTGCGGTTCCAGCCGGATGACGGCGTCGATCGGCCGGGTGCTGCCTTCCGGGATGGTGAGCGCCGCCACTTCTTCGAAGCTATTGCCGTTGTCGAAGCGCACCGTCAACGTGGCCTTATCCGGCAGGATGCCCTGAACACGGAAGTGGATGTCGAGGGGCTCCCCCTTCGCCAGCCGCATCGGGAACGCCTTGGGGCTGGTCACGCGGATTTGCGTTTTCGTCGGCCACGGGTGATTCCCGAACGGATCGAGCAGCCGCAGGCCGGCGTGCTTGGTGCGCGACGTATTCGCCAGCGCCAACGGCGCCACGATGGCGAGCGCCGCAATCGCCAGCCAGAAGGCCCGCCACGCCCGACCGCTCGGCACGATGTCGGCGAGTCGGTAGCGCTCGAGCGAATTCTTGGCGCGGGCGATAGCGACTCTGCGGAAGCGGGCCGACTGCGGTTTCTCGGTCGGGCTCATCTCGCTGAATTCGACGGCACTGGCGAGGGCGTCGTTGAACTTGGGAAAGCGATCTTCCAACAGCATCGCCACGCGGAGTGGCTTCACGGCTTGGCGACTCGGGGCGAAGATATCCCGCAGGGCCAACGCGCCCGCAGTCGAGAGCGTGCCCACCAACAGCAGGGCGCGGGCGAACGCCGGCAGGTGGAAGGCGACGTCGAGCGCCCCGGCCAAGCCGACGCAAGCGACGACGACCGCGAGCCAGCGCAAGACGCCGCCCAGAACGATGGCTTGTTTGCGGCGATCACCGAGGGCGCGCAGCTCTTGGGCCAAGGAGATCGATTCGCCGGGGGGCCTCAACACGAATGCCATGGACGGACTCCGAACCGGCGGGACTTTGCCCGAGGCTTATTATAGTCCGCCGCAAGGCGTGCGCATATCGGTCGATACGAACCGTTACATCGGAATACGAAAAATGCCATGCCACCGAGTGGGGCATGGCATTCAGATCTCGTCTTCGCTGCGGACTCACTTCGGCTGAATGCCTTGGTCGCCGGGTTGGTTCGCACCGCCACCACCAATGGCGGCAGGACCTTTGATTTTAGGATCGGGCGGGCCTACCAGTTTTGGCTCTTTATTGGTCACGGTTTCGCCGCAGCCGCTCAGCCAAGAGGCGAGCAAGGCCACGGTCACGAGCGTCGCGCGTCGTGCGATACGATTCATGGGAATTGTCTCCGGAGAGCCCGCCGCGGCAACGCAGCGGGTCGAGGTTGGAAATCAGTCAAAGGCGACCAATTGACCGTCGGCCTTGCCAGCCAAGGCGGCGAGGATACCGAACGAGGCCCCATTGTATTGGGCCGGATTGCGAAGGGAGCGAACCGAGCCGTCCGCGAAGACGAACTGGATCAGATTCGTGTGCATGCTCCCGAACTTAGCCCCGCCGAAATCGTCGGTGATGCCGGTGGAAACGCCGAACGCGGTGAACAGCGGCGTGGTACCCCACGAATAAGCGTAATAGTTATTCGGGGTTCCGCCACCGAAGCGACCGACGTGCGTTTCGCCGAACATCATCGTGTTGCTACTGCCGTCGGTGATACCGACTATGGTTTGCTTCTGGTTCCAGTAGAACGGCCCACGATAGCCCTCGCCGAAGCGCCAGTCGCCGGCCACGCCCAAGTAGTTGGTCTTGGCCAGCAAGTTAGAAGTCGTCGGCCCGAAGCCGAGGTGCGTGTTCGACCAGACATTGTTGGCCGGGGTCCAATCGACGTTGATCGTTCCGTAGTAGATACCGATGTTGGCGCGCTGGGCTGCGGCGCCATCGTCCGACGAAGGGCAGCGGAAGGTTTTAATGTTGTTGCGGAGCACGGCCTGGTTGGTGCCGTTGAAGAAGTACAGCTGGCCAGACGTGGTAGCCGTTGGGGTTTGAATGCACTGGCGGAAGATGTTGTCTTGTTCGACGAACGGGAGCATCGCATAGAGAGGCCCCCATCCGTCGACGGTCATACCCGGAGGGAGGATCTGATTGCCGCTTTCGTAGTTGTGGGCCGCGACACCGAGCTGCTTCAGGTTGTTGCCGCAGCTCATGCGGGCGGCCGCTTCGCGAACTTTTTGCACGGCCGGGAGCAGCAGACCGATCAGGATGGCGATGATCGCGATCACCACCAAGAGTTCGATCAGCGTGAAGGCTCGTCGGTTCGTTGGGCGAACGGAAAACATGGGACACCTCGGA
>JBBRUN010000315.1:0-6750 GCA_038247765.1 Gemmatales bacterium
ACTGTTGAAATAAAAGCCGAGGCGTTCGCGGCCGTGGGCAAAGCTGTGGATCAGCTTTTCGCCGGCGGAGATCGCGTCGTTCCATTCTTGCACAACGCCCGCTCTCAAATCGTACTTGCTAGTTTGCACGTTGACCGGCCCTTCCAGCATGAGCATCCACGGTTCATCGACTTGCCCGGCCCAATGGCTCAGCGATTGTTTGTGCCGAGTGCCGGGGGCATCGCCGGTAAAGTTGTGGAGCACGGCGAGATCATCCGGCCAACATAAGCGAGCATCAAGAGGGGCCACGAGCCAGGAATTGCAGTAGCCGAAGGGGGCCACCGGCAACTGGGCATATTCCCGGCCGTCGTCGGTATTGAGGGGGACCGCACCGGGGAAGTTGGCCAGTGCCTCGGCAACGGTACCGTTGGGGCCGTTGAGCAGATCGGCGATCGACGGGAGCGTTTGCACGGGGGCGCGCAATTCCTTGGCCAAGCGGCGCAGCGTCCCCCAGTAATCCGATGCGGCGTGTTCGATCAGGTTCATGCGTTCCCATTCGGCCGGCAGAGTTCCGGATTTCCCCGCCAGCCGGATCGGGATCACCGTTTTACCCAGTCGCTGGGCTTCGAGGACTTCTCGGCGAACCCACTCGGACTCGGCCGCATCGGGGGACGCGAGCAAGACGAGGTGCGTGGAATCGGCGATGGCCTTCAAGATGTCGTTTTCGAAATAGCTGCCGAGCGGGATATCGGTGTGATCGCGCCAGACGGTGAGGCCGGCGTGTTCGAGATCGAGTTTCAACCGCTCGGCAAACGGACGATGGAGCCGCCGGTAGCTGATGAAGACTTTCGCGGACATGGAGAGACTCCGGGGGAGGGGGGTGACAGAGGTTACTTTCACGAGGCGGTTTCGGGAAGATACCGACCGACGACGAACTCGGGATTGTGGGAAATGCAGACGACGTAGTTCGACTCCATCGGAACGAAAACGGCGACCGCCGAGTAGAGGTGCGCAAGCCCATGCGCGAGAGCCATGGCAACCGGGAGCGAGGCGGGCCCGTTGATTTTGACTAGCTTGCCGCCGGTCAAGCCGAGGCTCGCCAAAGTGGCCACGGCGTCCGGGAGGATGTCGGGGTGAAGCGCGGTGACACCGAACCCCACTTTGAGTTCGACGACGCCGTCGGCGTCGGCGACCTTTTCGATGCGGTAGAACTGGCCCATGGGAATATCTCGGAATTGAATAGGACAAAGACTTACATACTCGAAATAGCAATACTAACTACTCCGAAAAGGCCAATCGATTGACAATCGAGTCTATCGCGAGTAAATTTGGAGTGTTGGCGGTTTCAATTGGAGATCCTGTGCTGGGGGAGAAGATCATGCAAACTAAGCGATTTCAGCTCGATTTGACCGAGCAAGAACACGCCGAGATGGAACGGCTGGCGAATCTCGCCGGCATCAAGACGAAACGGGAATTCGTCAGCAATGCGCTGACGCTCTTCCGCTGGGCGGCGGCGGAGTTGGCCAATGGCAGGCAAGTGGCTTCCATTCGCCCGGATGGAACTGTAGTAAAGCAATTGGAAATGCCCTGTCTGAGCCCCTTCTCGATGCTGCTCGACGAGTTCGACAGAATTCGTCCGAGTCCGGAGCAGTTGAACGCGCGGGCCAACCGCGGGGGCCGGACGAGCGATGATTTGCTGGCAGAACTGAAACGTCAACTCCAAGGGTTGCCCGATGAGCATGAAGCGAATCCCGCTCTCGGTACTGATCGCTGAGGAAGTGGATCGATTTTGGATCGACGCGTGGGCGGCACGGACTTTCGAGCGATTATCCGTCGGGGAGTATCGCGCGCTTTGTGATTGGTTCGCATCGATACTCCGGCAAATTCAGAGGGATTTCGACAGTGTCGGGGAGCTGGAGCGACGCTGGTTCAGGAATTCATTCAGGCGCTCCATAGAATTAGTCTGGGGTCGACAGATTGAAATCTGTTTGCATTGGTCGGAACAAGGCAAAGTAGCCACCGTTGTCTCGCTGTTGTGCTCGCCTGCCATCGATTGAGTAATTCCGTGTTGCGAGCGGGAGAGAGGCCGAAACCATGTCGGACGCCATTCTGTCGTTCAAGCTCGGGCCCGTGCAGCCGTTCATCGAGGCCGCCCGCACCCTCCGCGACCTCTGGAGCGGCAGCTATCTGCTGTCGTGGCTGACGGCGAACGCGATGAAACCCCTGCTGCTCAGGACCGAGACGGACGGGGTGCTCAAAGGCGTGACGTTCGTCACGCCACACGTCAACTCCCAAACGAACCCGCTTCTGCGTGCGGTGATGGGGCTGCCGAAGATCGTCGATAGCGACCCGACCCTCGCGTGCCTGCCGCACACTTTCGCGGCCGTGATTGCCGATGGCATTGATGCCGACGACCTACGGAAGAAGTGCGTGAAGGAGTGCCGCGAGGAGTGGATGCGGATCGCGGAGGCCGTCCGCAAACAACTGCCGGAGCGGTTGAGGTTGTTTATCGATGGCAAGACCTGGAAGGATCAGATCGAGACGTACTTCGAGATTACTTGCGTAGTCCGCCCCAACCAGGGCACTCAACCCGACACGAAAGAGTGGGTGGCAGATGAGTGGAACAAGTTGGCCGAACTGCTGGAGATGACGCGTACGGTGCGGCACGTCCCGGCCTACACGCCGGCACCCGATGAGAACGGTCGGTATCCGGTGAAGTGCAGTCAACTCGGCAGCCTCGAACAGATGGGGCCGGCCGACTTTGAAGCGGCGAGGAAGTACTGGGCTGGGCTGACGCGGAAGGGGAACGACGAGAAGCCGCCGAAGTCGTGGGTCGGGCTGCACGGAACCGGACTCCAGTCGAGCGATAAGCTGTGCGGGGTCGCGCTGGTGAAGCGGTTCATGTGGCCGGCCTACTTCGCTGAAACGACCGACAACCGATTGACCAACCGGCTCGGCGTTCACGTCCACGAACTCCGGTTCACCGACACCGCTACGATGGCCGCGCGGAAGTGGCTCGGCGAAGGCGAGCCGATGATCGATCCGCTGGCCGTGTGGGAGGCCGAAGGGCATTGGAGCGGCCAGTGGCTTCACTGGGCCACCCCGAACCAAGACGACGATGCGATTTGCCCACGATTGGTTTGGGATCGCATCGAAGCCAAGAAACGCGATTCAAAGCCGCCGACGTACTTCGCCCTCATGCACCTCGATGGCGACAACATGGGCGAACTGTTCACCGGCGATCACGTGCCGGAGACGTGGGAGAACGGGATAACGCGGTACCGCAGGGTGACGGAGTTGGTCACAACGTTCGCCAATGCGGTGCGGGACATCGTGAAGAAGCACCACGGCGAGTTGATTTACGCCGGCGGCGACGACGTGCTGGCATTCCTGCCCACCGAGACCGTCATCGAGTGCGCCCGCCAACTCCGGGAGGCGTTCCGCCAAGCGCTCGGGGTGAACGCCTCGCTCTCCGGCGGGATTGCGGTCGTCCACTACAAGGAAGACCTGCGGTTCGCGCTGGGGATGGTGCGAGCCGCCGAGAAGGCCGCTAAGCAGATTGGCAAGACCGCTGGCGACCCTACTGTGAAGGACGCCCTCGCTCTGACCATCTGCAAGCGGTCGGGGGAACACTCGACGGTGGTGATGGGGTGGCCGGAGGCGGGGATGCTTCAGCCGCTGATCGCCGCATTCGTTGACAAGGCTTCCGATCGCTGGACGTACAAGCTACGGGAAGAACTGGAGACGCTGAAGTTCCTACCGCTGGAAGCCGGGAAAGCAGAAACCCTGCGACTCGTCGGCCGGGGCGAGTTCGGCGGCGAAGCCAAGAAGAAAGCGTTCCTCGCCGTCATCAGTAATTTGTTCGATGCGTATCAGAAGCAGATGCAGTTGCCCGCCCGCAATTGGCCCGACGCGGATGTCCTCATCGGGTTCGTGGCGCTGTGCCAGTCGGCGTCGTTCCTGGCACGGGGGAAGGAGTAACTCATGGCCACCGGAAACTGGGTCGGCCTCCGGCTCGACCCGCTCGATACCCTCTTCTTCCGCGACGGTCGGCCGTTCGACGCCGCCACCCGCGCCTCCGGCGGGCTGCCCCAACCGCAGACGCTGGCCGGGGCGCTGCGAACGGCGCTGCTCGCGCGGACCGGGTTCGACTTCGGCAAGTTCGCCATCGCGCGGAAGAAGATGACGGCCGACGACCCCGAACAGTTGCGGGCCGCGCTGGCCACGTGCGGCGCGCCGGCCGAGATCGTTGACGCCTCCTTCCGCGGCCCGTGGCTCGCACTGGCGAGCGATGACAATGCGGTGTCACCGCTGCTGCCGATGCCGGAGGTGCTGAAGCGGGCGAAGGAAAAAGGGAAGTGGTCGGTGGCGAAGCCGGTGGCGTCCGTGCCGGGGTGGGACGACCCGGCGCTGAAACCGCTCTGGCGGAACGTCGAACCCGACCCGAAGGCGGAACCGGAACTGCTTACGCTCGCCGGGCTGAAGACGTTCCTGAAAGACCCCAAAGCCGACATCCCCGATGCCGACTGCGTGAAGCGCGAGACGCTGTTCGGGTACGACCACCGCGTCGGTATTGAGGTGGACAAGGATACGCTCACCAGCGCCGACGGCATGCTGTACGTCATCAGCCTGCTGGCCACCAAGCCGAAACACGAGGGCAAGCCGGTCTGCCTGTACGCCGAAGTGCAACTGCCGTCCGAGTTGGCCGGACAACTGAACGGAGCGGTCGTCCCGTTCGGCGGCGAAGGGAAGTACGTCCGCGTCACGAAGTTGCCCGCCCCGTGTTTCAAAACGCCAGAGCCGACGACCGGCCCCGCGATGTGGTACTTGGCCACGCCGACGTTCTTCCCGCCGACCGGCCGGCCGCTGCCGACGGCGGCCGGGTTAATGGCAGCCGCGTCCGGTGCCGGGGTGCCGATCTCCGGCTGGGACGTGGCCCGCAACGGCCCCCGCGCCACCCGCTTCGCCGTCCCCGCCGGGGCCTGCTACTTCGTCGAAGGCGGGTGTTCGCCGGACGACTTCCTGGACCTCGGAACCGAATCCGCCGCGCTCCGCCAAGAAGGCTGGGGCTTCGCTCTATCTGGAACATGGGGAGGAATGACGTGAGCATCGAACCGACGTCCGCCGGGCTTTTGGGCATCCACGCCCTGACCGCCCTGCACCCCGGAGCCGGCACTGCGCTCGGCACCGTGGACCTGCCCGTCCAGCGGGAACGGCACACCGGCTGGCCGACCATCGCCGGCAGCGCGCTGAAAGGAATTTTACGCGATGCTTGCCGGGAGCAAGTCAAGAAAGATCATGGAAACGACCGCGAGAAAGCGAACGATTCTGAAATCATCAAACAGCTTTTCGGCCCGCCGCAAGGGGTCGAGCAAGAGAACGCATCAGCCGGTGCGGTGAGCATCACCGACGCGCGGCTGCTGGCGTACCCGGTGCGGTCGCTGAAAGGCGTGTTCGCGTGGGTGACGTGCCCGGCCGTGATGGAGCGGTTCGCGCGGGACGCGGGCATGGCGAAATTCGACGGGGAGTTGTTCCCGGTCACGAAGCTGGAAAAGCCGCTGACGGCGGTGATCCCCGCCGGCTGTACTTACTGGGTCCAAGGGGCGGATAACAAGAAGGCGCTGCTACTCGAAGAGTTCAAACTGGATGTCGTCGCGGAAGTGCCACCGCTATGGGCGGAGGCCGTGGCGAAAGTGCTGTTGCCAGAAACGACGGCGTACGCGGACACGGTGGCGCGGTTCGCCAAGCAGTTGGTGGTCGTCCACGACGACGACTTCACCCACTTCGTGAAGTACGCCACCGAGGTGACGGCCCGCATCGGCCTCGATTACGAAACGAAGACGGTGAAGGGCGGTGCGCTGTTCTACCAGGAGTTCCTGCCGACCGAGTCGCTGTTCTACGCGGTGGTCATCGCCAACGCCGCCCGCACCCGGCAGGCCACGCGGGATGCGGCCGCGCTGATGAAATCGCTCGGTGAGATGTTAGCGAAGGTGCCGGTCCTCCAGATCGGCGGCGACGAGACGACAGGCAAGGGGTTCTGCTCCGTCCGCCTGACCGGAGGTGCGAAATGAACACCGAATCACAGCCGACGCCCGACCAACTCCGGGCGAAGCACGCGTGGAAGGTGGTGAACTTCATCCTCAAAGAGTATCCCCCGGAAATGGTCGGTGGGAAGAGCGTGCCGCATAAGTCGGCCAAGGCGTTCGGCGGTGCGGCGCGGAAACTTCCCGTCCGTATCATGGCGTCCGGGTTGGGGCAGGCGCTCGCATTCCTTCGGGCGAAAAACAAGACGCGGGATCTACTCGAAGCACTCGGCGACTGGGTGCTGGGCGAGCGAACCCAGAACGCGCTCCTTGATGCAGTCGTCAACGGTACTGCGGATAGTCTTCGGGAAAACACGGCGGCCGTCCTCGCGTACCTCCAGTGGTTAAACCGTTTCTGCGAGGCCAACCACCTGACCGACGAAGTGACCTCGGAGACCGAATGATGGCCGTCATGATTCCGCTTCCGAAAGAGTCGCGCGAACTGGCGTCGCAAAACACGCACCCCGGTTTGGCGCTCGATAAGTTTCCCGAATCGTGGGATCCGCTAGAAACCCGCGATGGCAAACTATCCGAGAATGTGCAAGGGCCAACCATCCGTAAAGTGGTTGATCTATCTCAGTCCCCGCCGCCGGGATTAAACTACGCCGCGCTCTTCGAACGCTGGGCAAGCACCGTCGGCGTGAACGGCTTCACCGGCACCACGGCCGGCCCGATGACGCTGCACCTG
>JBBRUN010000316.1:0-6738 GCA_038247765.1 Gemmatales bacterium
CGCGCGGAGGTAGTCGAGGTGGCCCTGAAAATAGTGCTCGTCGGTGAGCACGCTGAGCGCCGACGCGCCGTGGGCTTCGTAGATTTTGGCGATCGCGACAGGATCGAAATCGGCGCGGATCACGCCGGCCGACGGCGAGGCTTTCTTCACTTCGGCGATGACGGCCAACGCGCCGGGCACGCGCAGGGCATTCGCGAATCTTCGAACCGGCGTTAGCGACGCGAGCTGTTCTTCGAGTGCGGCTTCGGGGACGCGGAGTTTCGCCGCCGCGATTTCGAGGCGTTTCGTGGCGACGATTCGGTCGAGGATATTCGGCATCGTGTCGGTCGCTGGCACATCGGGTACACCGACGTATCCTAGATTCTTCAGTCGGTCAATCAACCGGTGGATGCCGTGGATCCGAATCAGCCGTTCGATATTCGCGGGATGGGGATCGCCTTCGCAATTCTGGCCGTGCCGGCGGCGATCGCGATTTTGCTGTTCGGTTTTGCGTCCCAGTGGCGCCGGCCGCGCTGGGCTTTCCCGGCACGGCCGTGGAATGGCTTCGTGATTGTCTTCGCGTTCTTCGGGTATTACGTGGCCGTGTCGCTGGTGGCTCAAATCGTCGGGCTACAGGGTTGGTTCGCCGACGCCGGAGTTGAGAATGCACTGACATGGAACGGCACCACCGGGCGGGTGATTGCGACGCCGCTCTACTTCGCGTTCGTGGGGTATGGAATATTCAATGCCTTCGGATCGATCCGAGTTCCCCCTTGGCGGAAGCTAACGGGCTGGATTGCCCTCGGCGCCTTGGCGTGGTTCCCGATCCATGTCATCGCGACGGCCGTTCACTTCGCGACTACGGCGGTCTCGCAAGAAATTGGGGGGCCGATCAGCCAGCATCCGATGGCGAAGTTGGACATCGGCCAGTATCGCTTCGGAGCGGTTCTCTTCGCTTCGGGCGTGTGCGTGATGGCGCCGTGGTTCGAGGAGTTCTTCTTCCGGGGCGTCGTACTGACGTGGGTACTGCGGGCGTGGTACCGCCCGTGGATTCTCGTCGGCTGGTCGTTCGCGTTTTCTTGCTTGGCGATTCGGAGCGTGAGCGAGCCGCAATTCGGCGCGCTCGGTGGTGCGCTCGGATTCAGCGCACTCGGCGCCGTAATCATGGGTTGCTGCCAACGATTACCGACGACCTACCCGAAGCGGACGATCCTCGCGGTCGTCTCGACGTCGCTGTTGTTCGCCGCAGTGCATTCGTCGGTGTGGCCCAGCCCGATTCCGCTGTTCGTCTTGGGCTTGGGTTTGGGCTATCTCACAGCCCGCAGCGGCAGCATCGTCCCCGCCATCGTGGTGCATGCGCTCTTCAACGCGGTCTCGTTCGTCTATCTGTTGCGGCTACCGGCCTAGCACTTTGCGATAGACGGCGATGGTTTCTCGCGCCGCCCTCCGCCAGTTGAATTGCACGGCGTGTTCGATTCCGCCCAGCGCCAACTCGGCCAGATATTCATCGTCCGTCGCCGAGAGTTGCATCGCGTCCCGCCAAGCGCCCACATCGACCGGTTCGATCAATTTGCCGATCGGCCCCATGACTTCGCGCAAAGCTGAAGCAGTCGAAGCGAGCACGGCCCCTCCGCAGGCGAGCATCTCGACGGGCGGCAAGCCGAAGCCTTCATAATGCGACGGGTAGAGCAGCACCCGAGCGGCCCCGTACAAAGCCGGCAGGTGAGTCGCGGCGACATAGCCCAAGTGCCTCGCTCCGGCCGCGCGACCGGGGCCTTCGAATAGCTCGCGATCCGCATCGGCCCGCCAGCCCCACGGACCCGCCAAGATCAGCGGGCAGGTTTCCCGCACGCTGGCCGGCAAATCGATGAAGGCTCGGATCACCGTGCCGAGATTCTTCCGGGGTTCCACCGTGCCGACGCAGAGGAAGAACTTCGCGGGCAAATTCAGCGAATGCCGCACGGTATCGATCGCTTCACGGGGCAAAGGCACGAACTGCGAACCGATGCCATTGTGCACCGTCGACACGCGATCTTTCGGGCAATTCAACTCGGCGATCATCTCCTGCCGCACGGCTTCCGACACGACGATGACGTGCTCGGCCCGGCCGAGGCCTTTCAAAAAATGCCGCTTGTGGTAACTCACCCGGTCGGCCGGGTGCCACTCGGGGTACTTCAACACCGACAAATCGTGAACCGTGATCACCGTCGGTAAATGCGTCGGCAGCGGGACGAAGTTCGGCTCGTGATACAGGTCGAACGGGAAGCTGCGCGAGTAGGCCACGAAGTGGGCGCGGATGCCGAGCTTCGCTATGGCCACACCGGTCGCGAATATTCTTTGGCGAAGTCGCGCGGTGATGCCGGGCGACTGCGGAGGCGTGTCGACGGGCTTCGATTTTAGCGATTTTCGGTTCGCCCAACTCCGTGCGGTCGCGCCGGGGTAGAGGGTGAATTCCGATGCGGGATCGACGGTGCCCAACGCCGCGTACAAATCGGCGATGTGGTGGCCGACGCCCGTTTTCGCCCGCAGGGTCGAGAGGCCGTTGATTAGTACGCGCATCACGCCGGCCCCCGTGGCGGATCGGTGAAACGCTGCGTCAGCAGAGCCGGAGCGCGGAGGACAACATCGCCGAATGCTTGCCAGATGGCTTTCACCGCGGGCCAGCGGTATTTCGGCGCGGGTCGACGGAGGATCGCCATTAGAAATGCTCGTACGGCTCGTGCCAGTAATCCACTGAGGCTGAAGGCGATCAAGAAGGGGTCGCCGTGCTTCAACGCCGTGAGCGCCCGGTTGCGTTCGAGGTAGTACCAGAACAGCGGCGAGCGGTCCCCGCCGGAGGCGCCGACGAAATGCCGGACGACGGCGCGCGGCGCCAGCACCGTCCGCCGGCCGGCGAGTTGCCCGGCCCAGGCTTCTTCGAGGTCTTCGCAATAGAGGAAATAGCCGGGGTCGAACAGCGGCTCGCGGAGCAAGGCTCGTGGGATCGCCACGGCGGCGGCGCAAGCCGCGAAGATCTCGCCCCCCGCTTCGAATTGGCCCACGTCCAATTGACCGAAGGATCGGTCGGCCCCGCGGCCATCGCGCAGCAGAAACAGGCCCGTGCTGTTGATGCGGCTCGGTTCCCCCGCCATCACCAGCTTACTGCCGACGACGCAGCCGGGGTTCTCATCGATGGCCCGAGCCAGCTCTTCGAGCCAGAACGGATCGGGGATGGTGTCGTTGTTCAACAGCGCGATGACCTCGCCCCGTGCCGCCCGCACCGCGAGGTTATTCCCCTCGGCGAAGCCGGTGTTTCTCGATTCGGCCATCACGCGGACCCACGGAAACCGAGTGGCTAGCAGATTCGAGGATTCATCGCACGATGCGTTGTCGAGCAGGATCGTTTCGAAGCGATCCCGCGGGAACGTCTGCGTGCGGAGTGCACCGAGACAAGCCGGTAGATAGTTCGCGCCGTTGTAGTTGACGATGACCACGCTGAAGTACGGGGCGGCCATGCCGGGCACCCCTTCTACGATGCGAGCGGAGTGGGGTTGGCGATCGGCGCAATGCTGGCGACATACGCTGCCACGACTTCGTCCGGGGTGCCGTCCATTTTGACGCGGCCGTGCTCCATCCAGATGCAGCGGGTGCAGAACTCCTTGACCGAGGCGAGATCGTGGCTGACGCAGACCATCAGGCTCGACTTCCGCATCATCTGCCGCATCCGCTCTTTGGCTTTCTGGATAAACGCCAAGTCGCCGACGCTGAGGACTTCATCGACGAGCAGCACTTCCGGTTCGGTCGCCGTGGCGATGGCGAAGGCCAAGCGCACCAGCATCCCGGCGGAATAATAGCGGACGGGGATGTTGAGGAAGTCGCCGAGTTCGCAGAAGTCGGCGATCTCCTGGCGCTTCTTCTTCAGCGAGCGGGGCGTCTCGCCTTGGAGGTAGCCCCGGTAGTTGATGTTGTCCCAGCCGTTGGCTTCCCCTTCGAACCCGACTGAAATATCGAAGAGCGAGCAGATGTTCCCTTCGACGATCCGCGTGCCGGAATTCGGGGCGTAAACCCCGGCGAGCATCTTGAGCATCGTCGTTTTGCCGGCGCCGTTGTGCCCGATAACCCCGAGGCGCTCGCCGTCGACGAGGGTGAGCGACAGATCGTTGAGTGCGTGAATCGCCACCACGGGGTTCACCGAGGTCAGGAACAGCCCCTTCAGCAGATATTCCTTCAGCGTCACTTTCGTCGTCTTCCGCAGGGAAAACGTGACGTTGACATCCTTCAACTCGATCCGCGCCATGCTTCGGCTCTCTCCGGTAGTCGATCGATCAGAGTTGGTACACGACCCGCTTTTGCAACCAGCCGATGGCCCCGAACCCGAGGCCGACGCTCGACGCCATGAGGCCCCCGGCATACGCGTACCGATCCCAAGATGGGATAGTGCCCGAGACCAACGGCTCGCGGACGATCTCGATGAAAACGTAAACCGGGTTGACCTCGACGAGCCAACCCAAGCCCTGATTGTAGAGCAGCGACGGCGGATAAATGATCGGCGTCAAGAAGAAGAACGCTTGCGCCGAAACTTCGATGAGGTGCGAGACATCGTGGAAGTAGGTCGTGGCGAAGGCCGCGACCGTGGCGATGCCCCAGCCGAAGAGCATCGCCATCAAGATGGCGGGCGGTACGATCCAAATCGTCGGCTGGACGTAGACGCTGCCGAGTACCGCCACGAGCGCCACGAGCACGCACAGCGTGATCAAGAAGTGGATCGAATTCCCCATCACGGTTCGCAGCGGGTAGATGCCATAGGGCAGCGGACTGAGTCGGATGTACGCCTCGTTCTGCAAGAACGACTTGCACCCGCTGACGAGCGTGTTGCGCAGGAATTCCCAAACGGCGAGCGCCGCGAGAGTCTGTTGGGCGTAATCGCGCCAACTGGAGCCGTTAAGGGTGCTGAACACGACGCAGAAAATGCCCGTCATCGCCAGCGGCGTGAGCAGCGACCAGCCGATGCCGAGCACCGAACGCCGGTAGCGCGTGACCAAGTCCATCTTGACCAGCGACAGCCAGAAATAGCGGTACTTCCAAACGGCCTTCAAGTGCTGAAACATTCGCCCCATCCCAGTGACGGCGACCGGACGCACAGCGGTTCCGGCCACAGGGGTGGAACTTAGCCATTTCCCGCGCGGCGTGCTAGTTCAATTGCCCAAAGGGGTGCGCCAACGGATTCTGGCGGTCCAAATGACCCGCTGGCGGATGCGAAGTCGTTGCCAAATTAGGAATACCGAGAATTCGGTTTCGCTTTCGGAGCTTTCGGAGCTTTCGGAGCTTTCAGCGAGGGGGGTATGCAGAATGACTGAAAGCTGAAAGCTGAGCTGAAGTGGGTGATTTCGCGTTTGCCGTTCGTGCAAAAAAAACACCCCTATGGCAAGCCATAGGGGCGAATGCAAATTCCTTACTTATCCAACCCGCATCCCTACTCCAGCAGCAAAGTCGGCTCCCAGCCGACGCGTTCCGCGTTGGCTTTCAGCTTCTCCAGTGCCCGGTTCTGGATCTGCCGGACGCGCTCCTTGCTGATCCGGAGCAGATGGCCGATTTGGCGGAGGCTGTGCGTGCCGCTGCCGGTGAGGCCGAAGCGGAGATCGAGGACTTTCCGCTCCCGCGGGCGGAGGTTTTCCATCAGGAACTTCAGCGCTTCTTGGCGCTCGTTGTTCTCGTGGAGCGTCAGCGTCTGCGTGTCGGGCATCGCTTCGGTGAGTTTGAAATCGCTGTCGTCGTCGAGGACGGCGTTCAGGCTGACCGGGGTGCGGGTGGCCGTTTGCAGGTGGTTCAGGTGCTCCAGGCTGCTGCCGGTACGGGTGGCGAGTTCCTGTGGGGTCGGCAGGTGCTTGCCGCCGTGGGCGAGCGCTTCAGATTCTTGCTGCAATAGGCCCAGTTCTTGCAAGTGGTGCGGGCTGAGGCTCACCAAGTGGCTTTGGCGGGCGACGGCGATTTGCAGCGTCTGGCGGATCCACCACGTGGCATAGGTGGCCAATCGGGTGCCGTGCGACACATCGAAGCGGTCGATCGCCTGCATGAGGCCGCAGACGGCTTCTTGGAGGAGGTCGGTGTAGGCGAGGCTGTGGTGGCGGAACCGCTTGGCGACGTGGGCCGCGAGGCGGATGTTGGCGCTGGCGAGGCGGTGCTTGTAGTGGACGTAGCGGGTGTGCAGCCGGCGGACGGCGAGGACTTCGCGGGTGAGTTCGGTGCAGTTATCGCGGATGAACTGGGCCATCGGCCACGGTTCGAGCGGCGGCCGGCTGGCCCGCAGAGCGGGGAAATGTCGGAGGAGGACGCGGACGAGTTCGTTCTTGCAATCCCAAAAGCTGGCGAGCAACTCGCGTTCTTCATCGGGCGTGAGGAGGTCGGATGAGAAAGTCGTGACGACGGTTTCGTCGGTCACTTTGGCCGACGGAACTTGGCGGGTTCGTCGTACGGCGGCGGGCATGGTGTTTCCCCCAAAAGCAGTTGCAAATGGCCGGATGGAACGCGTACCCGAGCACGGCCACGGGCCGGCTATCTGGGTGACCGAATCCTGTCGGTCGGGGTGCTTCCAATGCACGCGTCGCATCCGGGGATAGGATGTTGAATTCGGCGAGTGATTCGCACGAACCCAGAGCATCACGGTCAGTAAAGCGGGGGTTCACCCCGACGGAATTCGGTATTCCAATATTTCAGAATGCCGAATTCCCCGGCGGAGGCCCAATCCTGGAAGGATTCCCGTAACCGCAAAAGGCTCGACCC
>JBBRUN010000317.1:0-6730 GCA_038247765.1 Gemmatales bacterium
CGTCGGCGCGGTCATCCTCGTCGGCGGGCAGCAGCGGGCCATCAACATCACCGTCGACCCGGACAAACTCCGCGCCCGCCAGCTTTCGGTTCTCGATGTCCGCAAAGCCCTCGCGGAGCAAAACCTCGAATTGCCGGGCGGGAAGATCGACCAAGGCCGACGCGAAGAAGGGCTGCGGACCGTGGGCCGGGTGAAGGAAGTCCGCGACTTCCCCAACATCGTTTTGGCGACGCGCAACGGCCACCAGATCCGCTTGAGCGAAGTCGGCGCGGGCAAATTCGACGGGGTCGAAGACGGCATCGAAGAACCGCGCGGCCTCAGCCGGCTCGACGGCGACGCGGCCGTGAGTTTGATCGTGCAGAAACAGTCGGGCGGGAACACGGTGAAGGTCGCCGAGGCGGTGAAGGCCCGGCTCGAACAAATCCAACCGACGCTGCCGCCGGATATCCGCGTCGAGGTCATCCGCGATCAATCCAAGTTCATCAAAGGCTCCATCGACGAAGTGAAGTTCCACCTCTTCTTGGCGGCGATCCTCGTCTCCGCGGTGCTGCTGCTCTTCATCCGCGATTGGCGCACCACCATCATCGCCGCCCTCGCCGTGCCGACGAGCATCATCGGCACCTTCGCCCTCATGGATCTCATGGGCTTCAGCCTGAACAGCATGACGCTGTTGGGCCTCATCCTCGCCGTCGGCATCGTCATCGACGACGCCGTCGTCGTGCTCGAAAACGTCTTTCGGCACATGGAGGACTACGGCCGCACTCCCCTCGAAGCGGCCAGCGTCGCCACGAAAGAAATCGCCCTCGCGGTGCTGGCGACGACGATGTCGCTGGCGGTCGTCTTCGCACCCGTCGCGTTCATGTCGGGCCAAGTCGGCCGCTTCTTCAACAGCTTCGGGTTCGTCGTCGGCTTCTCGATCATCCTGTCGATGGTCGTCAGCTTCACGCTCACGCCGATGCTCTGCGCCCACTTTTTAAAGGCCCCCAAGAAGCGAGACGGCCACTCCGCCCACAGCGCCTCGCAGCGCGGCTTCTGGGGTTGGGTCACGCGGCGCTACATCGGCGTGCTCGGCTGGTCGCTCGGCGGCAAATGGGGCTGGCACCGCCTCGCCGTCGTCGGCGCGGCCGCCGCCGTCATGATGACGACGCCCGGTTTGTTCCTCGCCGTCGGGTCGGACTTCGTGCCGAAGGACGACCAGAGCGAGTTCGAAGTCGCGGGCACATTGCCCGAAGGAACGACCCTGCCGGAGGCCAGCGCCATCTGCGCGGAACTCGAAGCGAAGCTGGCGAAAGTCCGCGGCGTGACCAACGTCTTCACGACCATCGGCGAGACGAGCGGCCGCGTCGCTAAGGGGCAAGGGGACGTCACCCGCATCACCCTCTACTGCCGGATGGTCGATCTCGGCGACCGCGCGTATTCGCAGAAGGACGCCATGGCCGAAGCCCGCGCCGCGATGGCCGACTACCCCGACCTGCGCCTCGCCGTGCAGGAAGTGAAGCTGTTCGGCGGCAGCGCCTTCAAGAACGCCCAGGTCGAACTCAGCATCCGCGGGCCGGACACCGACAAGCTCGACGCCTACGCCGCCGAAATGGTAGCGTGGATGCGGGCCAACCCGGACTTCACCGACGTCGATACCAACGCCGCCGTGCGCACCCCCGAGATGCAGGTGAACATCAACCGCAGCAAAGCCGGCGACCAGAATGTGAACGTCCAAGCCATCGCCTCGACGCTCGGCATCTTGGTCGGCGGGGAACCGATCAGCAAGTTTAAGGACGGTTCGGATCAGTACGACATTTGGCTGCGGGCCGACTTGAAGAACCGCAATCGCCGCGAAGCGATCTCGTCGCTGACGGTGCCGAGTTCGACCGGTCAACTCGTGGAGTTGCGGAACATCGCCGAGTTGGAAGCCGCGCGCGGCCCGGCCACCATCGAGCGCTACAACCGCCAGCGCCAAGTGACCGTCACCTGCAACCTCGCGCCGGGAATCCCGCTCGGCAACGTCTTGCCGAAACTCGGCGCGAAGGTCAAATCGCTCGAAATGCCCCAAGAATATCGGCACGAATTCCTCGGCGAAGCCAAGCTGATGGCCGATTCGAATTCGAACTTCGCGCTCGCCTTCGTCTTGGCGTTCCTGTTCATGTACATGATCCTCGCGGCGCAATTCGAGAGCTTCGTCCACCCGCTGACGATCCTCATGGCCGTGCCGCTGACCATCCCGTTCGCCCTGCTGTCGCTGCTGATCCTGCAAACGCCGCTCGACATCTACGCGATGATCGGCCTGTTCATGCTCTTCGGCATCGTGAAGAAGAACGGCATCTTGCAAGTCGATTACACGAACGTGCTGCGGGCGAAGGGCTTGCCGCGCAATGAGGCGATCCTCGGCGCGAACGAAGCCCGCCTGCGGCCGATCTTGATGACGACCATCATGCTGGTCGCGGCGATGATCCCCATCGCCACCGGCGAGGGGCCGGGGGCGAGCGCCCGCGCCAGCATGGCCAAGGTCATTCTCGGCGGGCAGATGCTGTCGCTGCTGCTGAGTCTGCTCATCACCCCCGTGGCCTACTCGATCTGGGACGACATCACCAACGGCCTGAGTTGGGTTTTCCGCCGAAGGCCGAAGGTCCTCGAGTCGACCCGGCCGCCGGTGGAAGCGGAAGTGGAAACCGTGATCGACAAAAGCCGCGCGGGTTCCGCAGCCGCTCAGAAGTTGAAGGAGGAAGCCCGCGACTACGCCAGCAACCCCTGAATCACATGCCCGTGCACGTCGGTCAAGCGGCGGTCGATGCCGTTGTGGCGCACCGCCAGCTTCGTGTGGTCGATCCCCAGCAAGTGCAGGATCGTCGCGTGGATGTCGTAGACTTCCGTCGGCTTCTTGCGATCCGCCGGTTTGTAACCGAAGTCGTCGCTGGCGCCGACCGTGACCCCGCCCTTGATCCCGCCGCCGCAGAGCCAATTCGTGAAGCAGTACGGGTTGTGGTCGCGCCCCTTGCCCCCCTGCGAACTCGGCATCCGACCGAACTCGGTCGTCCACAGGACGATGGTGTCTTCCAACAACCCTGTCCGTTTCAAATCTTGAATCAGCGCCGACGCCCCGCGCGCCATGCCGAACGCTAGCGGACCGTGGTCGCGTTTGACATCCTCGTGGCTGTCCCAGTTGCGGCGCGGGAATCCGTTGTCGTTGCCGCTCCAAATTTGCACGAAGCGCACCCCGCGTTCCAGCAGCCGCCGGGCCGTCAGGCACTTCCGGCTGAACGCATCCGTCTCTTCCAGCGGGTTGATTTCCTTGTCGAACGTCCCCTTGCCGTGATCGAGGCCGTAGAGCTTCAGCGTCTCTTTGGTCTCCTTCGACAGGTCGAGCGCCTCCGGTGCCGCGAGCTGCATCTTCGCGGCGAGTTCGTAACTGCGGATGCGCGCATCGAGCCGGTCGTCGCCGGGGCGATCCTTGGCGTGCCCGCGGTTCAATTCTTCGAGGACCTTCAGCGTGTCGGCGTCGCTGGCCTTGGTGATAAAGTCGCCGCGTTTACCGGGGAACAAATCGGCGATCGGTTTTTCTCGACCGGGGAAGAGCACGGTACCTTGGTGCTGCCCCGGTAGAAATGCCGAGTCCCAATTCTTGGTCCCGTTGGAAGCGAAGCCGCGGTGGTCGGGCATGACGACGAATGTGGGGAGATTCTCGTTCAAGCTACCGAGACCGTAGCTGATCCAGCAACCGGCACCGGGGAACCCCGGCGATTGGAACCCGGTCGCTTGCAGGAAAGTGCCTTGGCTGTGCACCCCCGTCTTGCCGACCATGTTGTGGACGAACGCGAGTTGGTCCGCGACCTCGCCGAGTGGCGCCACCGTCTCCGAGAGCAACTTTCCGGACTGCCCGTACGGTTTGAAGTCCCAGAGGGGTTTCAACCATGGCCCGAGTCCATCTTGGAAGGCTTCGACCTTCTCGCCGAAGTTCGCGGGTTTGCCGTGCTGCTTCACCAACTCCGGTTTGAAGTCGAAGAGATCGACGTGGCTGGCGCCGCCGGCCATGAACAACTGCACGACGCGCTTGGCCTTCGGCTTATGGTGCGGCACCCCCTTCGCCCCCTCGGCCGCGAGGAGTTGCGACAGCGCCAGCCCACCGAAGCCGCCGGCGGTGGAGAAAAGGAAATCGCGTCGGGAAAGCATAAGGCGAGATACCGGAGCGCGGGAGGGAGTCTGATTGTCGCAGGCGTGGCGGAGGTGTCAAGGGGTGGGAGACTTGCCCGTGACGGGAGGGGAGCGTCCCGTGGAGGAGTTGGTGAAGTGGTGGAAGGGTAGATCCACTCGAGTCAGAATCGAGTGGGAAAGGGTTGTGGTTCGAGTCTCATTCTGGCTAATTCGAGTATGTAGGGCCGAGTATTTGATGCCCGACAATCGCGTCGACGGCCTCGGAAACTCGGCCCAACCTACAAGCAATTCAAAATTCTAAGTTCAAGTGATTCCGTGCAGGGCATTGACATGTCAGATTTGCTAATGACGTGGACAGTAACAACGCCTAGCGCGGTGGTGTGAGCTGGCTGGTGCGCCGATTTTCATGCGATTTTCGCCGATTTTCGGGACGAATCCTCGGGAGTGGTTCCTCAATGCGTGGTGACCGCCCAAATCGGGGGCGATTGGTTCGCCGGAAGTGATTCACACCGCGCCGAGGGCCAGCGAGCAATTGTGCCCGCCGAAGCCGAAGCTGTTGCTCAGTACCTTGGTCACGCGGACATCCCGAGCCGTGTTCGGCACGTAGTCCAAATCGCATCCGGCTTCCACGTCTTGGTTGTGCAGATTGATCGTCGGGTGCACCGCCCCGTGCTTGATGCTCAGGGCGCAGGCGATGGCCTCGACCCCGCCGCTGGCACCGAGCAAGTGGCCGATCATGCTCTTGGTGCTGCTCACCATCAGTTTCTTCGCGTGATCGCCAAAGACGCGCTTCACGGCCAGTGTTTCGGCGACGTCGCCCAGTGGCGTGCTCGTGCCGTGGGCGTTGAGGTATTGCACGTCGGTCGTGTTCCAGCCCGCTTCGAGAATCGCCTGCTGCATCGCGGCGGCGGCGCCGGTGCCGTCTTCGTGCGGGGCGGTGATGTGGAACGCGTCGGCGGTGTTACCGCAGCCGAGCAGTTCGCAATAGATCGTCGCCCCGCGGGCTTTGGCGCGCTCGTACTCTTCGAGAACAAGAATTCCGGCCCCTTCGCTCAGCACGAAACCGTCGCGCTCTTTGTCGAATGGCCGGCTCGCCGTCTGCGGGGAGTCGTTGCGTTCGGACAACGCCCGGCAGTTGATGAACCCGGCCATGCCGATGGGCGTGATGGCGGCTTCGGTGCCGCCGGTGATCATCGCGTCGGCGAAGCCGAAGGCGATTTGCCGCATGGCGTCGCCGATGGCGTGGGCCGCAGATGAACAGGCCGTGGTGACGGTGGTGTTCGGGCCGCGGAAGTCGTGCTTGATGCTGACGTTCCCGGCGGCGGCGTTGGCGATCATTTTGGGGATGACGAACGGGCTGACGCGGCCCGGGCCTTTGGCGATGAGCACGCCGACGCCGTCTTCGAACTCGCGGATCCCGCCGATGCCGCTGCCGAGCATCACGCCGATACGCCAGGGGTCGAAACTCGGGGTTTTGATCCCCGAGTCGCGGATGGCTTCGTCGGCGGCAACGAGGGCGAGTTGGGAGAATCGATCCAGTCGGCGGAGTTCGCGCGGTTCGATACTGCCGCTGGGGTCGAAGTTTTTGACTTCGCCGGCGAACTTCACCTTGTGGTGGGTGGTGTCGAACTGGGTGATGGGCGCGATGCCGCTTTTTCCGGCGAGCAGACCTCGCCAGTATTCGGGCACCGACAACGCGATGGGGTTGACGGTGCCCAGCCCAGTGACGACCACACGACGGCGGGACATGGGGGAGCCTTCGCGCTTAGGCTTTGGCCGCGGCGTCGCCGGGGCTCTTCGGTTTCTTCTCGATGTAGTCGATCGCCTCGCCGACGGTCTTGATCTTCTCGGCGTCGGTATCCGGGATCTGGATGTCGAACTCTTCTTCGAGTTCCATCACCAGCTCGACGATATCGAGCGAATCCGCCCCGATGTCTTCGATGAAGCTGGTGGAGCGGGTGACGGTTTCCTTGGAAACGGCCAGGTGTTCGCAAACGATTTCGATGACACGTTGCTCGACAGACACGCGACAACCCTCCAAGGGGCGGCTAGACATTCGGCGAAAGAAAAACGACCGGTGAGACACCGACGCAGACGCACCGATCCGTCTGAATTCTGAATTTACAAGCTCTGGCGGAAAAGAAAAGGCATCTCGCGCCGGTTTCCGGATCGCCGTACGGCTCGGCGCTAGCTTATAGCAATTCTTTGATGGCCTGGACGCCGTCTTCGACCAAGTAATGCGGTCGGCCGTTGCTGTCGAGAGCGCGATCGGCACTCGGATTCAACCCGAGGTTCGTGTAGAGCGTCGCGAAGATTTCTTGGTGCGTCACGGGCCGGGACACGGCGTGTTCCGCTAGGCGGTTCGTCGCGCCGATCACTTGGCCCGTCTTCATGCCGCCGCCGGCCATGAGCGCACAACTCACTTGCGGCCAGTGATCCCGGCTCGCATCTTTGTTGATCCGCGGCGTCCGGCCGAACTCGCCCCAGACGATCACCGACACGCTCTTGTCGAGCCCGCGATCGTGCAGATCGCCGACCAGCGAGGTGATCGCTCGGTCGAGCAGCGGGAAGTCTTTGCGGGCTTGCA
>JBBRUN010000318.1:0-6724 GCA_038247765.1 Gemmatales bacterium
GCTTTCGCCATCGCGTCCGCCCTCCGCGCGGCAAGTCAATTTCCCCGTGAGTGTCCGTTGAACCGGGCATTTGGAAGCGGCGACTCGCAGTAAATTCCGTTGCTCGTCGGTGAGCGAGCCCCGGAAGTCCAGCGAGTAATTCAGGACCGCATCCCCCGGTTGGCTCCGATCGATCCGGACGACGGCTTCGACCGATTCGAGCGGGATGCCATGCTTTGCCGCGTACAGCTCCACCGTGATCGCGATGCAAGTCGCCAGCGCCGCCTCCAAGAGCTCGTGCGGGCCGAACCCGAGGCCGGCGCCGCCTTTCTCTTTGGGGATGTCGGCGTGGGCCGTGCGCTCGCCATCCGTGAACGACACGCGGTTTGCAACTTCCGTACTCGCGGAACGAATCATGATTCACCGGTGCGAATGGTATTCAGGACACCGGTTCAGTTTAGTCTGCCAGACGGTTCAGTCCATCAATTCGATCTTGATCTCGTTCTTCTCGTCTTCCTTCACGATCACTTTCAGCGTCGTCGTTTTCGTCGTCGTGTATTTCTCGGGCAGCATGCTCTTGGCGGTCAATTCGCCGTCGTAGTACTTGCCGGTCTGCACAATGGTCACGGTGTATTCCCCGGCCGGGAGGCCGTCGAACGCTTCGTACGTGCTCGGCACGAATGCGCCGTCCTTGTCGGTGAAGGCGTCCGCCGTGAAGGCGTAGCGCTCGGTCGGCGTCTTGACGAAGGTGTGGAACGACACCGTGGCCCCCGCCACCGGCTTGCCGTTGTTCAGCAGCAGACCCTTGATCGGGAACAGCTTCTTCAGCTTCCGGACGACGCCTTCTTCGGTCGACATCGGCGTATCGAGGTTCTCCGGTAATATGCCATCGAGCATGACGTTCGTGATGCGCGGGCCATCGGTCTTCATCGTGATCCACGAGATGTGGTCGAACTCGCCATACGTGATGCCGCGGAGCCGACTGCCGCCGCCGGTGGTGGCGAGCTGGTAGTAGTTCATGCCGTTGCGGACGAACTTCTGATAGCGGTGAACGTGCCCGCAGAAGACCGTGTACTTGCGCCCTTCGAGCGTCTTCTCGAAGGCGGCGAAGCCGTTCTTCTCGAGATCCTTATCGACCCACATCGGCTTGTGCAAAAAGACCATCGTCCACTTCACGTTTTTGTTGTCCGCGAGGGCTTTCTTGAAGTATTCGGTTTGCTCCGCACCGATCGTGCTGGCTTTGCCATCTTCGCTATTCACGCACAGGAAAAGGGTATTCTTGTAGACGAAGTGGTAGTACTTCCTGCCGAAGCGCTTGGTCCAGTCGGCGTTGAGTTCCTTGTTCGTGAGGTCGTGGTTGCCGGGGACGTAGAAGAAGGGCATTTGCAGTTGATCGATGTAGCCGGTGAACTCCTTCCACTCCTTGGCCATGACTTCTTCTTTGGTGGTGTAGCCTTCGATGAGATCGCCGACGCTGACGACGAACTCCGGCTGCAGCATGTTGATGCGCTGCACGGCTTGGCTGAAGACTTTGGGCCGGTGCCCGCCGGTGCGATCGGAAACGACGGCGAACTGGAATTGATCCGCGTCGGCGTTGACCTTCAAGCTCGTCCACGGGTTCTTGTCTTCGACCGTCACTTGAATGCCTTCGGGTTTCGAAGGCAATCGACTTTCGGCGCCGGAGTACGCCATCGACAGGGCCACCGCCCCACCCACGATGATCAAGACGCCGACCAGCAGGAGAATGCGATACATGAGGCCACCCGGTTTCGGAAATGGAGATCGTTCGATTCGGAATGTTAGCAGAAACGATTGCTGCGCGGCGTGAAGATCTCGTGAGGATATGGCCCTTGACTCGCATGCGACAATAGAGCGTCGCCCATTTTCAATCCCATCTCCGGAGTTCGACGACATGAGTCTGCCGAAAATCGAAATCGTCCCGATCAAGCCCGCGGTGCGCTCCGATGCCCCGGTCACCCTCGATGTCTTGATCCGCATCACCCCGCCGACGCCGCAAGTCGCGGTGAATCGGCCACCGTTGAACCTGGGCCTCGTCATCGACCGCTCCGGGTCGATGGACGGCCGCAACAAACTGACCTTCGCCAAAGAAGCCGCGATTTTCGCCGTGCAGCAGCTCATCCCCACCGACCGCGTTAGCCTCACCGTCTTCGACGACACCGTGCAAACCCCCGTGACGAACACCGTCGTCGAAAACAAAAACAAGATCATCGACACGATCCAAGCCATCCACTCGGGCGGCAGCACGAACCTCCACGGTGGCTGGGCCGAGGGATCGCAGCAAGTCCGCGGCGGGCTCGTGACCGGCGGATTGAACCGCGTGATTCTGCTCTCCGACGGACAGGCCAACGTGGGCGAGACCAATCCGGACACCATCGGCACAGATGTGCACAAGGCCGCCCGCACCGGCGTGAGCACAACGGCCATCGGCTTGGGCGACGACTACAACGAGAAACTGCTGGAGGCGATGGCGAACTCCGGCGACGGCAACTATTACTACGTCGAATCGGCCGGGCAACTACCGGGCATCTTCGAGCGCGAACTCAAAGAACTGATGGGTCTGTCGGGGAATACCGTGAGCTTGGGCCTCGAACCCCAAAGCGGAGTCGAAGTCGGCGATGCACTCAACGACCTCGAGAAACTGCCGACCGGTCGCTTCCCGCTTCCCAACCTCATCGCCGGTCTGCCGGTCTATTTCGTGGCGCGGCTGAAGGTGCCGGCACTGGCGACCGAGCGCGAACTGCTCCGGATCCGGCTGGCGTGGAACGAGCCGAAATCGACGCAACGCCACGAGTTGTACGCCAGCCTGAGCCTGCCGCCGGTGACTGCCGCCATCTGGGACGCGCTGGCGCCGAACACCGAGGTGCAAGAGCGAGTGGCGCTGTTGGAAATCGCCCGGCTGAAGAAGATCGCCGCCGAGAACTTGGCGAAGGGGGACCGCGCCGCCGCCATGCAGAACATGTGCGACGCCCGTCAGTCCGCCGCCTCGGTGCCCGGTTCGCCCGAACTGGCGATGGAATCGGACGCCATCGGCATCCTCGTGGCACAGCTCAACGAATCCGAAGACGACAAGTTCAACAAATTCACGACTTCGCAGACGCACAGCCGCCGGCGCAGCAAGCCGATGCCGTGGCAAGCGGATTGATCACAGCACCGGGAGCACAATGCGAAAACCGGTGTACGGACCGAATTTGTCGGCGAACGCGGCGGACGGATCGGTCTGGTCGAAGCGCAATTGGGCCGGGGTCAGGGGTGTCGGCAGCGTGAAGTTGCGGCCCCGCAACACGACCCGATCCGCCGGGGTGAACTCATTCGCGATCCTGTACGGCTGCCCTTTGGCAACGAAGACACCGCAGGTCCACTCCCGGCCGTTGCCGGCGATGTCTTTCAATCCGAGGTTGTTGCTATCGACGGGCTTGGTCCGTGTGTCGCCCGGAGTCGCCACGTGCACGACGGGGTTGGAGCCGGCCGCCGTGATCGATCCGGCCGCGTGATCCCATTGGTCTGGCGTCGGCAATCGCCCTTCGCCGGGGGCCAGTTTGGAAGCGAACTTGGCCGCTTCGCCGGCGGTGACATTCATCAGCGGTTCGCCCGCCGCGGCTGGTTTCTCCGGCGCAGTCTCGCGGATCGGCCCGCCTCCGCCGGCTCGGTATAACCCTACCCACACCTTGTATTCGCTGATGTAGAACGGCTTCACGGCCTTATTCAGCACGACTTCGCCGGACGATTGGCTCGCGGTGCCGGCAGGGATCAAACGGAAACGCACCGTTTCGCCGCCGATGCCGATCGTGACCCATTCGTAGGCTTTCCCGCCAGCGGCGAGATCGATGACCTTCGATCCTGGTTCGGGCTTCGCGCTGCCGGGGCAATACACGACATCGACCGGCGGGATCGTTTTCGTCGCCGGCGTGCCGCCATCCGTAGTCGGTGCGGTCGTCGGTTCCGTAGTCGGCTCTGTCGAAGATGCCGAGGTGGGGGTACCGCCGCCGGTGAATAGGAACGCGGCCAAGGCGATGACGACGATCAACCCGACGACCAAGAACCCCGCGATGGCGACCTTCGGGATACCTGGGGGCTTCGGTTTCGGCTTGAACTTCGATTTCTCGATGGGCTTCGGCGGAGTGCGCGCCGTGACGCCGGTGCTCAGAGGAACGTAAGTTTCGCTGCCTTCGATCGTGGGCGGTTTGGGAGCGCCCCACGTCCGCGCCGCACTCACGGGGATCGGCCCTGAGCGTTCTTTGGCCCCCGGGCGGGGGACCGGCTTCATCCCCATACTCGACCTGCCCGAGTGCATGGCGAAGCGCGACACTGACCGCCCCGAGGCCACGGCGAGCGCCTCCAAGAAGAAGTTGCAGTTGGCGTAGCGATCTTCGGGGTTCTTCGCCATCGCCTGCCGGAGGACATCTTGTTCCGCGTCCGGGATGAAATCGGCGAAGTGGAAGATGCCGTCGAGGTGGGCGATCATCATCTCCGGCAGCGGCCCGAGCTTCAGCGCCGACTTCCCCTGGCGGAGTTCGACGTACGTGGCCGCGAGGCTATATTGGTCGCTGGCGGGACCCCCTTCCCCGCCCCACACTTCCGGGGCCATGTACGCCGGCGTCCCGGCGAAGACGCTCATCTGCGACATGATCTGATCTTGCATCCGGGCGAGGCCGAAGTCGGCGACCTTGGTGTGCCCGCGCAGAATCAAGATGTTGTCCGGTTTCACATCGCGGTGCGTGATTTTCTGGTCATGCAGATAATCCAAACCCTCGGCCGCTTCGGCGAAGAAGCGGAACAACTCCGGTTCCGGGATGCCGGGCAATCCGTCGGCTTGGCATTCCTTCATCCGGCCGCGCAGGGTTCCCTCGGCGAGTTCCATGACGACGTGCAACCGGTCGCCGGAAATCCAAAAGTCTTCGGTCGCCAGCAAGTACGGGTGCCGGAGATTCTTGATGAGTTCGAGCGAGCGCAATTCCCGGATCGCCGCTTCGTGGTCGGCCGCTTGCAGCAGAATCTTAATGGCTTTCTCGATGCCGCTGGTCTTCTTTTTCGCCAGCCAAACCTCGCCGAAGACGCCTTGCCCCAACTTGCGGATGAACTCGAATTCCCCGGCCACCCCACCCGCCGCGGTGCCCCCCGCGGGCGTCTTAGCCATCGAGAGTTCTTGCGGGGCCATGGCGACAAGCTGCGAGCGGATCGCCGAGAATTGCACCGGGAACCGCGACTGGAACTGGCTGAGTTCGGGGCTATCGCCGGACGCGACGCGGCTGCGGAATTCCTCGGTGATCAACTTCGGCGAGACATCGTCCAACGGGCCGAGTTCGGGAAAGCGGCGGACGTATTCTTCGACGCCGAAGCGTTCGCCTTTTTGCCAGCGGTGGCCCATGTCGAGGATGGCGAGTTCGATCAGCACCGCGATGCGAACCGGCCCTTCGAGGCCGTCGAGGTGCTCGCGCCAATCGGCGCCGACGGCCCCTTTGCGGAGCGCGCTGTGGAACGCATCGGCCCGTGCCGAAAGCTGCATTTGTTCGGAGTTCGTCAGTAAATCCGCACTCGGCATCGCACGGCCCCAACAGCGACGGAAAGGACATTCTACAAGCCGCACGGAAGCGCGACGGTCATTCCGAGCGGGGTTACCACCAGCCTCCTTTGGAAAGGTACTCCCGCGCGGAAATAGTGGATGCCGGTCGGAATCGACTCTCGGGACATCGGCGCTCCCTCCGTACAATACCCTTTCTGGCCGGGTCGTTGAAACGAGTCTGTGCCTGACTTCCGGCTCCGCTTGCGCATGAGGTCTTCCGTACATGTCGAGTCCGACGCCCGTCGAAATCAAGGTGCTCCTCAAACCGACCGTCTATTTGCTCAGCAAGCAAACGTTGGTTCCGGGGGAACTCGACCGCTTCTTGGCCGATCACGGCGTTTCGTGGGCCAGCGATAGCTCCGTCGCGTCGGAAGTCGTCACCGAATCGGCGGGCCGCGTTTGCTACATGAGCTTCGCCAAACCCCGGCCCGGCGGCAATCTGGCGTACTTGACGCACATCAAAGAAGTCGGCCACGGCTCAGTCTTCGAGCACGCCGTCTGGACGCTGCTGATCACGGGTGTGAGCCGGAGCTTGACGCATGAACTCGTTCGGCACCGTGCCGGTTGGGCCTATTCGCAACTCAGCCAGCGTTATGTGGATGAATCGGTGGCGGAGTACGTCGAACCGGACATCATCGCCAACGATCCGGAATTGCACGCGATTTGGAGCGACGCCATCGCCCACGTCCACGGGGCCTACGTTAAGCTCGCGGAGAAATTGAACGCCAAACTGGCCGATCCCACGGCCGCGGCGGCGGCGATGCTGCCGGCGGATACCGACAAGACCACCCGTCGCAAGACGGCCCGGCAGGCGGCCCGCAGCGTGCTGCCGAACGCCACCGAGACGAAGATCACCGTCACGGCGAACGCCCGGGCTTTGCGGCATTTCCTCGAGCAGCGCGGCAGTTTCTTCGCCGAGCCGGAAATCCGTAAGCTGGCAAACGTGCTCCTCGACCTACTGGCGGCGGACAGCCCGAACCTTTTCGGCGATTACGAAAAGATTCCTCTCACCGACGGCACCTTCGAACTGAAAACTAAGTTTCCCAAAGTTTGAGGCCGCACCACCCCCCTTCCCGGCGGCTTCGATTTCTTCGTACCCTTGCCGAAATTCGACCGAGTCGTTCAAGGTGACCCAAATCCACCGGGAACTTGGGCAATTTGTAA
>JBBRUN010000319.1:0-6712 GCA_038247765.1 Gemmatales bacterium
AAGTGCTCTCGGGCAAACGCACGCTCAACCGCAAGCAGATCGGCAAACTGGCGAAGTTTTTCGGAGTCGGAGCGAGCGCGTTCGAATTCGGGGGGTGAGCAATGTCTGATGGAAACCTACAATAGTCTGTTTGATCCATTCCAAAAGGAAACGCAACTTGCCCGCGCCTAAAAAATTGCCAGAGTGCTTCGATAGTGAATTTATACAAGCGTGGCACTCCACCTACAATCTAACGGAATGTGATCAGGGTGAATACGAGCGACTTCTGTCGTGCGTTTCGGAAGATTTGTCAAAGGATAAAATGACATGGTCAACTTTCCACGATATCTTAACTTGGAAGTCGAAGCGAATCAAAGGACTCCTCCAAGGCAAAGGCAAATCAAAAGAGGATCAAAAAGTTTACACGCATGCTCTCAATAAGTGCCGTCTTGCGCCGGAAGATGCTAAAATCCAAATCCTCGCAGATCTTCAGGGCATTGGAATTCCCACGGCTTCTACAGTCTTGCACTTCATGTATCCCCACCGCTTTCCGATCAGCGATGTGAGGACAATTCAAGTACTGAATTACTTCAAAGAAAATGTGCATAAGAGCCAGTCGCTAAACGGCTACAAACTGTTTCGCGCATGTCTACTCAGACTCCAGACGGAAAATCCCAAATGGAATCTCAGGCAATTGGACATGGCACTTTTCGGTTTTCATAAACTGAACAAAGAACTGTTCAAGAAGAAATACTGATCTCTACCGACTCCTAACCCTTCTAGTAACACTCGTGCCCAACCCCATCGACACCCTGTTCGCCCGCCTCCGCTCCGAGAAGCGCAAGGCCTTCATGCCGTTCATTCCGGCGGGCGACCCGGACTTGGACTTCACCCAGCGTCTGCTGGCGACTCTCGCCGCGAATGGGGCCGACCTGATCGAGGTCGGTGTGCCGTTCTCGGATCCCATCGCCGACGGGCCGGTCATCCAGGCGAGCTACACGCGGGCGCTGCGGAACAAATTCAAAATCGCCGACCTGTTCGAATGCGTGCGCGCGGCGAAGATTGCCACGCCCATGGTGGCGATGGCGTCGTATTCGCTCATCTTCAAACGCGGGGTGAAGGAGTTCCTCAAGCAGGCGCAGACCGCCGGGTTCAGCGGGGCCGTGGTGCCCGACCTGCCCGCGGAGGAAGCGGAGGAATTGGCGAAGCTCTGCCGGGAAGTCGACTTCAAATTGATCCTGCTCGTGTCGCCGACGACGGCGGCGCACCGGATCGACACCATCGTGAAGGCGTGCAGCGGCTTCGTTTACGTCGTCAGTTTGGTCGGTATCACCGGGGAACGCACCGCCATCTCACCCGAGATCGCCGCACTGCTCGGGCGATTGCGGAATGCGACCGATCTGCCCCTGTGTGTCGGCTTCGGCGTGAGTCAGCCGATCCACGTGAAGATGCTGCGCGACCACTGCGACGGGGTCATTGTCGGCAGCGCCTTGGTGAAGGAACTCGACAAGGCGACGACTCCCGCCGAGCGCGAGTTGGTGCTGGCGAACGTGGCCGCGAAGGTGCAGGTCCTCAGCGCAGCCCTTCGAGAAACGTGAGCGCCCGGCCGAGCGATTCCATCGGCAGGCCGATGACGTTGCTGGTGCTGCCTTCGACGACGGTCAGGATTGGGTCGTGTGGAAACTCGATGGCGTAGGCCCCGCTGCACCCCTCCCACTTCCGCGTGGCGATGTAGGTTTCGATCTCCGCGTCCCTCAAATGCTTCATCGAAACGCGGCTGAGTTCCTGCCAGCAGAACTGTTGATCGCCGGGGCGGACCCAGAGGCAGACGCCGGTCCACAGTTCGTGCGTCGTCCCGGACAGCGCTCGGATGATCCGCCGGGCGTGATCGGCGTCGTCCGGTTTGCCCACGACTTGGCCGTGCTGCCAGCCCACCGTATCCGCGGCGATGATGATGCCGTCGCCCACCGTCGGTGCGATGGCCTGCGCTTTCAGCCAAGCGAGTTCGCCGACGTAGTGTTCGCAGTTGCCCAACCGCGCTTCGGTCGGTTCGGGGACATTCGACGGCCGCACTTCGAAAGCGTAGCCGTGGAGTTTCATCAACTCCCGGCGACCGAGCGAACCGCTGGCGAGGATCAGGGGTTTGGGCATGGGAGGGGAACTCCGGATGAGGAGAGCCGACCTTGTCAAGGGTCGGGTGGGTCTGCCGGAAACACCCGACCGTTAATACGCTCGGCTCGCCAAAATCAAATCGTTTGCAGCACTTCCCGCAGCGCCGGCCAGAGCTTGGCAGGCGTCAACTCGTCCATACAGATCATCCCGTTCGGGCAATTCCGCAAGTAGCTCCCGGCGCAGGCGACGGTCGTTTCGATGCCGGTTTGCCCGGCGCCGTAAGGCCCGTGCTTGGCAATCTTCGTGCAAGTATAAGGCGCGATGCAAGGTGTGCCGAGAGCAGCCGCGAGGTGCAACGGCCCTGTGTCATTGGCAAGCATTACGTCGGCGCGGGACAGCAACGCCGCGAGTTTCGGCAGTGAGGTTTTCCCCGTGAGACCGATGCACTTCTCTTGTGTATGCTGTTGAATCTCGAGCGCCAGCGGAGCATCTTCCGCGGCGCCGACGAGGAAAACGGTGCCGCCGAATTCGGCACGGGTAAGGTTTACGAGCGCTGCGAAGTGGGCCGTGGGCCAGCGTTTGGTCAACCACTTAGCACCCGGCGCGAGTGCGATCCACGGTCGCGGGCACTCGCCGAACTCGCGATCGATGCCACGCAATTCCTCAGTATCCAGCGGTACATGGAACCGCTTCGCCAAGTCCCCGCCACCCAGGGTTTCGACGATGCGCCAATAGCGATCGACCGCGTGAATGCGTTCCGCGTCGGGCACCTCGATGCGGTGCGTGTAGGCGTGCCGGCTGCCTTCGCGGGCATTGGCGAAGCCGATGCGCACCGGCGCCCCTGTGGCCGCGGCCATGATGCCGGTGCGGAGCAATCCTTGGAGATCGACGACGAGGTCGTACCGGTTCTTCCGCAATCGATCCGCGAATTGGGCTGAATACCGCAGCGATTTCCACAATCCCTTGAACGCGCCGCGTTGGAATGGAACCGTCGCGTGCAAATGCGGGTGGCCCGCAATCAGCGGCTCGAAGGACGAGTTCACAACCCAATCGATGGCGCTGTCGGGGTACAACTGCTTTAGCGCCGACAGCACCGGCAGGCTGTGGACGATGTCGCCCAGCGCGCTCGGTTTCAACAGGGCGATGCGCCGGGGTCGGAGGTTCGCGAGGTCGGCCCTCACGCCTGCGGCGCCGAGAACGTCGGCTCCGGGGCCGATTGCTTCGCCGCGAGCAGCGCTACCAGCACGAGGGTGACACCGGCGAGGGCGAAGGGCAGCGTATGCGAGGGATGCCACCAGAAAACGACGCTGCCGAGGAACGGTCCGAGGATGCGCCCGAGCGATGCGAACGACTGATTCACGCCGAGGATTTCGCCTTGGCGGTTCGGGTCGGCCCGCCGGGAGACGAGCGCCGCCACCGACGGATTGAGGAATGCGAAGCCGAAGACCGCGACGGCCGAGGCGACGTAAAAGAGGATGCGGAAGCCATCGACCGAACCCTGCGAATTATTCATCAGGTAGACGGCGTAGGCCACGGCCCCCAGCCCGCCCAGCCCGAGGAACATCATGCCGAGACCGGCCTTCATGAGGGTCGTGTCGGACACCTTCCCGGCGAAGCGGCGGTAGAAGCCGCCCTGCGCCACCACCAGCACGAGGCCGACGCCGGCGAACACGAGGAAGTTGTCTTGGTCGCTGAATTTGAAGGCTTCTTTGGTGAAGAGCGCGAGTGTCGCCTCGAAGTTGGCGAAGGCGAAGATGGCGAGGAAGTAGATCAGGATGAGCGGCCCGACGGCGGGGAGTTTCAACACGTCGAGCGATCGGCCCAAGCTGAAGGCGCCGCGGTGCGAATGCTCGACTTCGGCGCCGTGCTTCAGTGTTTCCGGCAATAGGAAATAGGCGAGCACCGTGGCGATCAGCGACAGCCCCGAGGCGATGGCCCCCGGCGCCCAGTGTTCGTCCGGCCCGAAGATTTCCAGGCCGGCGTAGGCGATGAGTGGGCCGAAGGTGAAACCGATACCGAAGGCGGCACCGATCAGGGCCATGCCCTTCGAGCGCTTCTCCGGCGTCGTCGAATCGGCGATGACCGCCGACGCGGTGCTGACGCTCGCCCCGGCGATGCCGGCGCCGATCCGCGAAGCCAGTAACAAGCCGATGGCCAATTCCGCATCGGTATTCGGGATGGTGCAAGCGAAGGCGAAGAGGGCGTAGAAGATGACCGAGCCGACGAGGCCCATGATGAGAATCGGCCGGCGGCCGATGCGATCCGAGATCCGCCCCCACACGGGAGAGAAGATGAACTGCATGATCGAGAACGACGAATAGAGCAAGCCGATGATGGCCCCTTTGGCCAAGTCGCTCGTACCGCCGAGGTACTCGGTGGCGTAGCGCGGCATGAGTGGCAGCACGATGCCGAAGCCGAGGAGGTCGATGAACACGACGAGGAAGACGATCAGCAGGGCCGACTTGGTCTTTTTCGCGGGGGCCGGCGGGGACGGGGTCATTGCATTCCGGGGGTCGTGTTCGCCAGATTCGATTGCCCCTAGCTTATAGAGTTCTGTCCGAAAGCGTGTTCCCCATCGGCCCGGTGAGGCGCTGCGGCGGCGGTCCGCTGCGGTCGTATAATCGCCACCATGCCTCTCCTACGATACCTGATGATCCGTGCGGCGCGCTTGGCCACCATACCGCTTCAGCGCAAGCTCCAGCGGTTCTTGACAAGCTGCGACGACCACGCGACCGTGCAGGCCGAATTGCTGAAGAGGCTCCTCGCGCGTCAATCGGCCACGGCCTTCGGGCGCGATCACGGCTTCGCCGATATCCGAACACTCGACGACTACCGCCGACGAGTACCGGTCGCGCCGTACGAACGGCTCGCCCCGTACATCGAGCGCGTGAAGCGCGGCGAGACCGACGCGCTGATCGCCGACGACCGCGTGCTGCTGTTCGCGCTCACGAGTGGCACCACGGCGGCGCGGAAGTTCATCCCCATCACGCGGCGCTACCTACGCGACTACCGCCGGACGTGGACCTACTGGGGAATCCAAGCCTACCGCGATCATCGCAGTCGCGTGTTGGGACTGCGACCGATCGTGCAAATGGTCGGCGATCCGGACGAGTTCCGCACCGAGGCGGGCATCCCGTGCGGGAATTTGTCCGGCTTCACCGCGTCGGCCCAGCGCCGCATCGCGCGCCGGCACTACGCGATTCCCCCGATCTGCGGGAAGCTCACCGATCCGCTGGCGAAGTACTACCTCGCGCTGCGACTCAGCCTCGGGACGCCGGTGGCGATGTTCCTCGCGGCGAATCCGAGTACCCTCGTGACCTTGGGCCGGACGCTCGATGCGCACAAGGAATCGCTGCTGCGCGATTTGCACGACGGCACGCTCGACCCGAAGCTCGACATCCGCGCCGATATCCGATTGTCATTGAAGCGGAGGTTGAAAGCCCGACCCGACGCCGCGCGGGCACTCGGTACGATCGCCGAGAAGTCGGGAACGCTCCGCCCGATGGACGCGTGGCACCCCGGCAGCATCCTCATCGGCACGTGGACCGGCGGTAGCATGGGACCGTATTTGAAGCAGGTGCCGCAATACTTCGGCGACGCGCCGATCCGCGATCTCGGCCTACTCGCCAGCGAAGGGCGATTCACCCTGCCCTTGAGCAACGGCACACCGTCGGGGGTGCTCGACATCGCCTCGCACTTCTACGAGTTCATCCCCGAAGCGGAGATCGACTCCCCGCAGCCGGTCGTCCTCGGTGCCCACGAATTGCAACTCGGAGGTTCGTACTTCCTGATCCCCACGACGCAGGCCGGGCTGTACCGCTATCACATTTCCGACCTCGTCCGCGTCACGGGGTTCGTCGGCCGGACGCCGATGGTCGAGTTCTTGGGCAAGGGGAACCGCTTCGCCAACATGACCGGCGAGAAGTTGTCGGAGCACCACGTCACGCAGGCGATGGCGAAGGTGGGCTGGGCGGTGAGCGCCTATACCGTCGCCCCGGTGTGGAACGAAACGCAGCCGCACTACGCGATTCTGTTGGAAGAAATGGAAGCCGTGGACGCGGCTCGATTGGATGCGCTCGATGCGGCGCTGGCCGAGGTGAACATCGAATACGCGGCGAAGCGCCAGAGCGGCCGCTTGGGCCCGATCCGAGCGGCCTTGCTTTCAGTGGGGACTTGGGTTGCGTGGGATCGCGAACGCTTGGCCACGAGCGGTGGCTCGGCGGAGCAGTACAAACGCCCCTGCTTGCAGGGTAATTTGCAATTCATCGAAACGATGCCGGTGACCGGCTGGGTGGGATGATGGGATGCGCTGTGTTAAAATGGTATCGTTCGATCCACTCCGGATTCTGCCATGCCCCTGCTCGATCATTTTCACCCGCCGCTTGTTCGGACGCATCCTTGGCGATCGTTCCATGGGGCGTGGGCGGCGGCTATGGCCCGCCTATTGAACGCCGGCGTTTTGCCAGCGGGCTATTACGCCATGCCATTCTTGGATCGTGAAGGGCCTGTCGAAATCGATGTGGCAGCCGTGTACGATCCTCATTCGCCGGGATTCGCATCGGGGGAATTGCAAACTTGGTCCGCCCCCGAACCGGGTTTGGCGGTCGCGGTCGAATGGCCG
>JBBRUN010000320.1:0-6685 GCA_038247765.1 Gemmatales bacterium
GAACGCTCCCAGTTCGACCCCCCGGAGCAACTCCGCGCACGCCAACTGAGAATGTTGCAGGCTCAACTTCACCACGCCTTCGCCACGGTGCCCTATTACCAACGAACGTGGGCGGCCGCCGGGGTGCACCCGTCCGATCTGAACACCCTCGCGGACTTATCGCACTTCCCGATTCTTCCGAAGTCCGATGTCCGCACCCGCGCCGACGAACTCCATTCGACGGCCTACGGCACCGCGGATGTCCGAATCAAAACCACCAGCGGCAGCACCGGCATCCCGCTGCGGATCATCCTCGACGAAGCCGGGGCGCAGTGGAAAACGGCCTGTACCCTCCGCGCCGATCAATGGTCGGGCTGGCGCCTGGGCCAGCGCGTCGCCAAGGTTTGGGGCAACCCCGAGTACCGCCGCTTCGGACTCCGCGGCCGGTTGACGAACCACTTCGTGGACCGCGCGGTTTACCTCGACACTATCGGCTTGACATCCGAGCGCATCGGCGAATTCGCACGCACACTCCGCCGGCACCGACCGGGGATGATCTTCGGCCACGCCCACTCGCTTTATTTACTCGCCTGCGCGCTGAAAAAATCGAAGATCGACGACATCCGGCCCAACGGGATCGTCAGCACGGCGATGCCGCTGCACGACTGGCAACGCGTTGTCATCGAGGAGGTCTTCGGCGTCCCCGCAACCAACCGCTACGGCTGCGAAGAGGCGAGCCTGATCGCCTGCCAGTGTGAGCGCCACGCCGGGCTGCATGTCGCGGCGGAGTCGGTCTACACCGAAGTGGATGGCAAACCCACCGGCACCGGCAAACTGCTCATCACCGACCTCAGCAACGCCGCGATGCCCTTGATCCGCTACGAAATCGGCGATGTGGTCACCCTCTCCGATTCCCTATGCGCCTGCGGGCGCGGATTGCCGGTGATCGACAAAGTCGAAGGGCGTGACGCCGATTTCGTCGTCACTCCCTCGGGCAGTTTGATCTCGGGGATCTCGCTCACCGAGAACTTCGCCCTGCACATCCGCGGCGCGGCCCAGGTGCAGATCATCCAAGAAACGACGACGCATCTGCGCGTGCGGCTGGTCGCGGACGACGCTTTCACCGACGCCAGTCACAGGCAGTTGGCCAAGCTCGTGCTCGACACCTTCGGCCCGACGATGCGCTACGACGTGGAGTTCCTCGACGTGATTCCGCAGGAGCCGAGCGGGAAGTACCGCTTCTGCATTTCGAAGGTGGCGCACGACTTCATGAAGGGTTTGTCAGCGTGATTGTGAGTCGTTCGGAACAGCGGGAACATCTACCGCACAGGCCGATGTGAGTTGTTTTCAGGTTGTTCGCAACATGTGGTGGATGAATACAAAATGGCGAATCGCATAACACTCAATCACCCATTGCTCGAAGAGCTTCGTCGCGCAGATCGAGAGGCGGCCGAAGCTTTTCCACACGGCTCCTACGATCCGGGCTTGGGCGGCATTGGTCTGCTTTTTCACAACGATCTAACGCTGAATTGTTACGATTGCACGCCCCACAATGCATGGGCTTTCGCCTCTACTGGCGGCAACGGCGTCCATTTCAGCTTATTATCGGCCGGGGCGAAAATCGACTCCGATAGTCCGGTGATTGTGACGAATCCCCCCGGATATGGGGAGAGCCACGTTGTTGGCGAAAGCCTGTTCGATTTTCTTTGCTTCGGTGTGCTCAGAGGCTATTTCGCTCTTGAGAATCTGGCTTACGATCTCGACCTGACACTGCGCGCGTACACGGATCCCTCTTGGGAGCCAACAGAGAAAGATCATCACTCCGTCGGATTTGGTGTGGATGAACATAAGCGGCAACTCCTGAATTTTCTAGCGCAGAGATTCGAATTGAAGCCGTGGACAGACGCCAACAGGTTCGCGGAGCTACAGAAGCGTTTTGAAAGGAAAATTGTTTCGCCACTCGATTCGAAATCGGACGGTCATCACTCTTGAGACTTCTCAATATGAATCCCGCCGTGTCGGTCGTGATGGCCGCGAAGAACTATGCGAAGTTCATACCGGAAGCGATCGAGTCGCTGCGGGCGCAGACGTTCGCCGATTGGGAACTCGTCATCGTGGACGACGGCAGCGCCGACGCCACGCCCGACGCCGTGCGGCCCTACCTCGCCGATCCGCGCATCCGATACTTCCGCTCGGATGTGCTGGGTCAATCGCGCGCCAAGAATCTCGGCATCGGTTTCAGCCGCGGGGAGTTCGTCGCTTTCCTCGACGCCGACGACGCTTGGTTCCCGACCAAGCTCGCCGAGCAGGTGGAATTGCTGCGGGCGAATCCGAGCGCCGGGGTGACCTACACGCAACGCGAATTGATCGACGAGACCGGCAAGAGCCTCGGCTTGCGAACGGAAACGCTCCCCGGCGGCTGGGTGCTGCCGCAGATATTTCTGCAAAACTTCGTTTGCTTCTCCTCGGCCATGGTCCGTCGGAGTGTCTTTGAAGCGACCGGCGTCTTCGACCCCGCGCTCGATCTGTCGATCGACTATGACCTCTGGTTGCGGGCCGCGAAGCACTTCGAGTTCCGACCGATCCAGAAAGTGCTCGTGAAGTACCGCACCGGGCACGGCAACCTCTCGAAGAAGCTCGCCGACCGCGTGGCCACGGCCATCGGCATCAAGAACCGCGCGGTTTATCGCCGCGGCTTGGAAGCGGAATTGCCGCGAAGCCTGATCGCGGAAGGGTACACCGCGACCTGCCAGACGTTGGCGTACGTGCTGCGCGCTTCCGAGCCGGCGACGGCGGCGAAGTGGTACGCCGAAGCGCTGCGCTGGCCGAGCAAACGCAAAGCGGCGCTGAAGGGACTGGCCAAGTGCGGTTGGATCTGGATGCGGCGCAAGCGCGAGGTCGGCTCCGCGGAGAACGCGAGCGCGAACGGGTGAGCGGCTTTAGCGCCGTGATCGGTGTCGGCCGACTTCCCGCAACCGGATTCAACTTCGACTTTGTCGATCATCGACAAGCTGATGAGAAGCAGCCACATCGATCATCGATTGGTACAGCCCGCGTTCGGCAACAGAGTTCATCGTCATGTTGTAGTCGGCGGGCGCCGCGGAGTCTGCGCCGGCTAGTCGCGCCCCGCCCCCGCGTCGTATCATTTGCTCTACTCGTTCACCCGCGAGGAGTGGCCCGCATGGCGTCCATGCTGCAGATTCAGAATTTGTCCCCCGCCGATACGCGGGTCGCCGAACTCGCCTTCGAATTCGTGCAGTTCTTGCTCGACGACGAAACGAACCTCACGCCGGCCGGGAATATGACCGCCGCGGCCCGGCAGAAGTTCCGCGCCCGCTTGGACGAGATCGTCGCCGCGGACGAAAGCACCGGCCAACCGCCGGAAGAACCGGTCGCCGCCGTCGGAGCCGAATCATGATCGAGCGCCTCCGCCTTCGCAATTTCCGCCGCTACCGCGATGCGACTCTGTCGTTCCAACCCGGGATGAACACCATCCAAGGGCCGAACAACGTCGGCAAGACGACGATCTTCTTCGCCATCGAGTACGCGCTCTTCGGCCGCGTCGAGAACTTCAAAACCATCCGCGCTTTGATGCAACCGGGGAAGCGTTCCATCGGTGTCGAACTTCTGTTCCAAGGTCGTACGGGCGAACGTTTCCTGCTGCAACGGATCCATCAATCGCCGCCGAAATCGAAGAAGACGCTCGATGGCCAGTTCACGTTGAAAGCGATTCTCGACGACGGCGAGAAGTACCTGCTCGCCTCCGACTTCGGCGATACCGAAGACAAACTCGCCCTGAAATTGCAGGAACTCACCGGTCTCACCCGGCGATTCTTCTGCATCGCATTGCACATGCGGCAAGGCGAAATTTCCTCGATCCTCAGCGGGGCCAAGCAGCTCGACATCGTCCTCGGCGTCACCGCCGCGTCGATGGCCGAAGACGAACTCCGGCAGATGGCGCTCGAACTCGAAAAAGAATCGGCGGGGTTGGCGGTGCTCCAAGAGCGCATCCGTTCGGTGGGGAACGAACTGACGCAGGTTCACACCGAGCTGACCGGTGTGACCACCGAGCAGAAGGCGACCGCCGACAAGCTCACGGCCCTCGGCGAAGCGGCCGACCCGAGGCAGGAACTCGACCGCAATCTCGCGCCGCTGTTGAAGGCGATGACGGCCTACGAAGACAAGCAGAAGCAGAGCGAAGTCGCAGTGCGCCGCCTAGCCGACGAACGCGAACGCCGGGACGAAGCATTGAAAGCCGGGGCGAAAGAAGCCGTGGAGAAGGATCTCTCGGCGCTGGATGCCGAGAAAACCAAGCGTGCGAAGGCCGTCGAAAAATCGACTGCCGAGTTGGCGACCGTCGTGGCGGAGGAGCGCAAACTGCACGAGCAGCGCGGCGACCTCGCCGGCCGAATCGAGCGCCGTAAGGGCCTGCCGAAAGGCAAGGGGGCCAAGTGCGAAGTCTGCGGGGCCGCCATCGACGCCGCGACGATGAAGAAGGAACTGGCCCAGTGGACGGGCGAAATCGAAGAACTCGACAAAGCCCTCGCGGAACTATTGGCGAAGCATTCGAGTTTGCAAAGTACGCTCGACACCGCCACCGCCGAGGAACGCAAACAGTTCGAACGCGCCGATGAGTTGAAAGATCAGCTCGAATTGTTGAAGTCGCTCGAAGAGAAAATCGGGAAGCGCCAAGCCGAGAGCGATACCGCCGCGACGGCCGTGAAGAACGCCTTCGCCGCGGTGCAATCCGGTGCGGCCGGCGTGAGCAAAGTCGTCGCGGCGGCGGCCGGGGTCGAGGCGAAGTGGAAACTCGGCGGCGACCCCGCCGGGGTGCTGGCGTCGATCCGCGAGACGATCCAAGACTTGAAGCAAGCCATGGCCGAGACCGTCGGGCGCCGGTTGGCCGAACGGCAATCGCTCGCCGATTTGCTCCAGCGCTTCGAGGTGCAAAAGCAATCGCTGGCGAAGCGGCAGAACGACCTCGAACGGGAGCAAGCCACGGCCAAGGCCGACGCGAGTTCGCAGCAGGTGAAGGCCGCGCGGGCCGAGCGCTTCCGCCGGATTTCCGCCGGGTTCAAAGAGTACCAAGTGCAAATCCGCAGCGAGGCGTCGGTCAAACTCGCAGCCGACACCATCGCCCTCCATCGGCGCTTATCGCCGACGGACGAGTTCACCGCGCTCGTCATCGACCCGGCCCACTACTCGGTGCAGGTCGTGCCGAAGGACATGGACGAAGAAGTCCCCGCGGCGCTGTACGAAGGGGGCGGGCACCGGCTGCTGCTCGGCTTGGCTTACCGCCTCGCCGTCGCCCGGCTGGTCGATTCGTGCCCCTTCCTGATGCTCGACGAACCGACCGACGGCTTGGACACCGGCCACCGCGAAGCGCTGCTCGACCGCCTCGGCGACAAGGAACTCGCCCGGCAAGTGCTGCTCGTGACGCACCACGCCCCGCCCGGCGCCCCCGGCCACCACATCCGGATGGCCCGAGTCGATAACGAAACCGTCGTCCAGCCGTAGCCGCGCCAACGGAGAGCCGCCATGCCCCGCGTCGATCGGATCGCCCACTGGGTCGATGGACTCAACGACTTCGTCGAGACCGGTAGCCTCGTGGCCCGGGTCGACATCGAACCGCTCGTCGAAGCCGGCGACGATACCGACACCGATGCGGTATGGGACGTACGGATTCAAAAAGTGCTCTTCACGGTCGTCAAAGAGCGGCTCGATGCGAAGCCGGAGTTGAACCAGCGGTTCAAGGCTACGACCGATTGGAAGTTCCTCAATCAGATCCTGACGATGGCCCGGGTGAAGGAATTGACCCGCGTGAAGATCGTCAAGAAGGGTCGCTCCGCCGGCGGCGCCGGGTTCGATGTGGACGAACTGTCTCACACGTATTACGGCCGGCAAATCCTCGGTGGCCTCGGCTTCACCAAGCGCCGCAAGGTGCTGGACAAAACCGAATTCGAGCAGGTGAAGGCGGAGTTCGTCAAAATCAAACTCGCGCTGCCCGAAGCCGTGGAACCGACGACGACCGAGAAATACTTCGCGCTGGATGTTGCGCCGTAGGCCAAGAGTTTTCACCGCAGAGAAAGAAGAGGACGCTGAGACGAAGTGATAGAAAAGATGCGAGCTTCGTCCCGTTGCGGAGTTTCTTCGGTGATGGTACTTCTCCGCATCCTCTTCTTTCTATGCGGCGAAAATCTTCTTCGCGACTCTGTGGTGAATCCTTTCCGGAGTTCCTCATGACCGATTACACCGCGCTGCTCGAATCGAAAAAAGTCACCGACCTCCGGCCGGATTCGGACATCATCCTCGAAGGCCAGTACAAGGAAGCGTACGAGGCGATGCTCGACGCCTATCACGCCGGGTTGTACGTGGGCCTGATCGGCCCCGTCGGCTCCGGGAAGACGGCCCTCTGCCGGCGCTTCGCCCAAGACTTGAAGCGGCCCTTCGACTGGGTCACGTTCTCCGATCTCGTGCGGCCGTCCAACCTCATCGGCAGTTTCGACCCGACGCTCGTCTTCAAATACGGCTACTCCACGCAGGCCTTCGTGCCGGGGCCGTTCACCATCTCGGCGCTGCAGGGGGGCGTCTTCCTCGCCAACGAAATGAACCGCGGCGACGAGTACGTGCTGAACACCCTGCTCGATGCGTTGGAAGAGCGCAAGCTCTACATCCCGTCGCTGCGGACGTGGTACCAAGTCGACAA
>JBBRUN010000321.1:0-6613 GCA_038247765.1 Gemmatales bacterium
GCAGCCAAGAGGCGGTCGTCGGCTTGCTCGGCCTTGAGGGCGAGCGCCGGGTCTTGGAAGACGGTCGCGGCCCGCTTCAATTTGGCCAAAGTCTCATTGTTCGCTTCGTTTACGTCGAGCGGCGGGGCAAGCGATGGGAATACTTAAAAGCCCGCCTCGTGGTGCTTGTTGAGGAAGACGCAGACTTCTTGACCATCTTTGAGGACCGGAAACTTGTAGCTTCCGCCCGTGCCCGAGGAACTGGGGTGGAAGCCGACCTTCAGATGCGTCACGGCCTTCGCCCCGCGGATGTTCGTTTCGACCTTCACCGTGGCGATGGTGTATTCCGTCTTCGCCGTGGCTTGCGGGTAGCTCGTCGCCGCGACGGTCTCTTTCTCGATCGAGGTCACTTTGCCGATGACGGCGATCTCGGACTGGGCCACCCGCACCAGCGGAGTATAGTCCGGCATGCGGTCCGCCCGCATAGTGGACACGGCGGCGATCAGGCCCAGGGCGCTGAACAAGTACGGGCCCATCGCGGACTCCTTCGCTTACTTCTTCGGGACGTATTTTTGGATTTGAAACTTGGCACCCGGCCCCTTGAGCCACTCGACGAAGGCCTTGTGCATGATGGCGACGGTGTCGTCTCCCGGCTTGATAGCGGGTTGCTTCCAACCGGAATCGGCGCCGACCGCGAGCAAGTAGAAAGCGCGCATGGTGTCGAAGCCGCCGATGTTCGCCTTCGCGGCCCAGTCGAGCTCGCCGAGCGACTTCAAGATGGCTTGGCTCTCGTCGAGGGGCAGGGCTTCGGTCGTGTGTTCGATCGGGCTGTTCGGATAGGTGCGGTATTTGGTGATCAGCACCACGGCGGCCAGGGCTTTGTCTTCGGCTTTCTCGGCCTTCATCGCTTTCGCGGGGTCGGCGAGGATTTTGCCGATGGCTTTCACGTCGGCCACGCTCGCTTTCGTGTCGGCGGTGATCGCCAACGGCGGGCTCATGAAGTTCAGCGTGTAGAAGTTGCCGCTGTGGTGCTTGGTCAAAAAGAGCAGGTATTCCTGTTTCTCGGCGAGGTTCAAGCCCGTCCGGGCACTCGGCGTGAAACCGATCTTCAAGTTCGTTTCGGACTTCAGCCCCCGGATCGGGTCGCCCACTTTCACGTTGGCCACCGTGTACGACATCTTGTCTTTGGCGTTGGGCCCGGACTCGGCTTCAATCATTTCTTTTTCGATCTCGACGACCGTGCCGACGAGGACGACGTCCACGATCGCCGCGCTCTGGGCAGGCGTCAGGCTCGGGGCCCGTTTGCCGGTAGCCACGCCCGGGGCAATTGCGATCAAGGCGACGAGGAACAGAATGCGTTTCATCGAATCTCCGGTCATTGGACTGCGGTGTGTCAAGCTAGCCGAACGGCATCGTGCGCGAATTCAATCGTTTAGAGTACAGCGCCGCCGTCCGGAACCGATGGCCGCGTTACAGTCTCGTTGCGCATAGCGGTTGGTGCGCGACGTTGCAGTCGCGATTGCCAACATTCTGACGACCCCCGCCGCACTTCCCCTTGAATCCATTTCGCCGGCGCGGGTAGAGTCTGGCATTCCGGCCAGGAACACGAACATGCCCCGCGCCAAACTCGTCGAACCGCTGGATCGAACCGAGTCCGCCATCGAGTGGGACGATACCCCTTGCCCCCTCTGCGGCAATCGCGACGAAGAATTGCGATTCGAAGCGACGGATCCGACCCCCCGCGATCAGGACCGGGGCCGGAAGTTCCTTGTTGTGCGCTGCCGGCAGTGCAGTTTGACTTATACGAATCCGCGCCCGGGGCCCATGTCGATCGGCCAATTTTACCCGACCGACTATAAGCCGCACCGCCGGCCGGGCAAGATCGCCCATGCCAACCCGCGCGGGCGATTCTGGGAGCGGCTCCTCGGCCGCCCCTGCCACGAGCGAAGGGGACTATTGCCGTGGGACGGCGTCGGTCGCCTGCTCGACTTCGGCTGCGGGGGCGGCAGTTTCTTAAAACGCATGGCCGACCAAGGCTGGGATGTGACCGGCCTCGACGCGGCCGTCGGCGCCGTGCAGAACGTCCAAGATCAACTCGGTCTACGGGCCGTCGTCGGCAGCCTGCCCCACCCCGACCTACGGCCGGGCTCGTTCGAAATCGTCACAATGTGGCATTCCATTGAACACGTCCACGAGCCGCTCGAAATCCTCCGCGAAGCGTATCGACTGTTGATCCCCGGCGGGAAGTTGATCATCGCCTGCCCGAACATTGACAGCTGGGCCTTCCGCCGCTTCGGCACCGATTGGTTTGGCCTCGATCTCCCCCGGCACCTGACGCACTTCACTCGCGACTCGCTGACGGCGATGCTGCTGACCGCCGGAATGCGGGTCGAATCGCTGCGGACGATTCGCCATTCCGACTGGGTTCGCTCCAGTGCGAAACTCGCGATGCGCTCGCCGCGGGCGCACTTCCGCGATCAAATTTTGACGTGGAAGCCGATGGCCAAATTGGCTGGGTGGCTGGTCTACGCGATGGGTTGGAGCGATTGTATGATCGCGGTCGCCGAGAGACCAAAGGTATGAAGCCGGTATTCCGCGCGGTACAATCTCTACAAGGGGACTCGCCATGAAACTGAATTGGTCGCGGCTGCTATTCGGCGGTATGTGGTTGGCCTTGGGGATCGCGTTATTGCTGCGCGATTCCGTCGGGCTCCAGTGGCTGAGCGAGCGCTATGCGGCCGGGAACTTGAATCTCGGCGGTGGGCTGGCCATCGCTTTCGCGGGCTGGAATGCCGTGCGCTGGTATTCCGGTCGCGCTCGAACGAGCCGGGCGGTCCGACGGGAGATCGAAGAGCAGCGGGCACCGGAACGAACCTTTGAGTACAATTCCGAACTCGACTTTTTGAAGCCCGAGGCCGAAACGAAACCGCCCGAGTCGAAATGACTCGGGCGGTAGTATCGGCACGGGCGCATCACTTGCCTTGATGGAACTCGATGTAGCCGAGCAGCATTTCGTCGAAGGTTTGCGGCCCCCACTTCACGGTCTTCTTCGGGTCGGGGTTCGCCGGATTATTCTCGCTGTTATCGAACCAAGCCGTGTAGATGATCTTAGTCCCCTTCGGCAGCTTCAGCGGCTCGGCGAGCTTGTAGCCCAACTGCCAGTTGAAGTCGTAGTGCGGCACGTCGAGCAGCACTTTCTTTGTGCCGTCGGGGAATTCGGCGAGGTAGGTGCAGGCTTTGCCTCGGACGTGCATGTGGGGCATCATCCCTGTCAAGGTGACGTCGAACGGCAACTTGATCTCGGCGGTGTTTTTGTAGTTGTCGTCGCCGGGCGGGATTTCGAACTTCGGGTTGGCCAAGCCGAAGACTTTCAACTCCGTGTCCGGCTTCTTGTCGGCGTACTTGAAGGCGATCTGCAGTTGATCCTTCGTCGCGGTGCCGTTGGGCGTGTAGTGGATTTGGAACACGAGCCGGGCGCCTTTCACCAACTTCTTGCCGAAGCCTTCCGGGAAAACTTGGGCGCTGTTGCCGGGGACGTACGCCGCGAAAAAGCCCGAGGCTTCGATGCCGCGCGGCTTCGGCGGGAACAATTCGGCGCCCGTCTTGGGCGGGGCCGTGAAGACGAGGACGTGGTGTACGACCTCTTTCGCGGTCGGGCGGATTTCCACCGCCGAGATCCAAGTATCTTCGCCGAGCTTGGTATCGACGACCACGGTTTGGTACGGCATTACGCCGGTGGCTTTGATGTCGATGGCGTTGTCGAGCTGCAGCACGAGGTCGGGCTTCCCGATGACCCAATCTTTGGGAAAGCGACGAGCCAGCGGGGCGTCGATTTTCTCGCCGGCCGGGGCACCGTCTTTGAACCACGCCAGCAAATCGGCTTTGTCCGCTTCGGGCAAAGAGCGGTCGTTGACGAACGGCGAGTGTTCCCCTTTGGCCGGCTTCGCCGCGAACCACGGCGGCATCGTCCCTTTCTCCACGACTTTCTGAATCATCCCTTTGTGCGACACCACTTCTTCCAACGTGTCCAAGGTGAACGGCCCGACGCCGCCTTGGCGATGGCACTCTTGGCAGTTCTGCTGAATCACCCGCGAGATGCGGTTGTGGTAGGTCACTTTCGGCGCGGCTGCAGAGTTCGCCGAAGCGAGGTCGAGCACGCAACCGGGGGCGTTCGTGGCGCGGATGATCGGTTCTTTGCCGGCGAGCACCGCGTCGAGGGCATCCTTCAAGTACGTGTGCTTGGGGGCGTCGGTCGAATAGCCGATGCCGTATTGATCGTCGATGGCGCCGCGGTAAATCATGGTGCGGCTCGGGTCGATCACGAAGACTTCCGTCGTCGTCGTGAGCCCCAGCGTCTTGGCGTGAACGCCGGTTTTGTCGTGGAAGTACGGCCCTTGGAACTCGCTGGCCGCGAGTTGTTTCTTGATGTCGTCGGCCGAGTCGGTGGCGATCGGGTTGAGCAGAATGAAACCGATGCCCTTCGCGCCGTACTCTTTTTCGAGCTTCGCCAACGTCGGCAGGTATTTCTTGCTGAGCGGGCAGCTCGCGCTGCTCACGGCGACGACGAGCGCTTTGCGATCCTTCAACTCCGTGCCGAGTTGATACTCTTTGCCATCGAAGGCCGTGCTTTTGACATCGGCGACGCGCCGACCGATCCCGGCCGAAATCGGAGCCACTGGCTTGGCGACTTCTTTGGTGTCTCTCTCGGCGGCCGACAGCGTTGGAATTCCGAGAATCAACACCGCGAGGCACGATAGCGAACGCGTCCCCATAATCAAATCACCCGTTTAGAAATGGAATCGACCCGGAGAGGTTGCTGGAGAGAACAACCCGTTAGACACGGAGATATTACACCCCGAACCGCCTCTCGGTTTCATCTACACGAACTTTTCACGATTGCACGACGATCGCCACACTACCCGCAAGCAATTCCGTTCCCGGCTCGCGGTGCTTCCATTTGACGTAACCCAGCGCGATCGGGCCATAGCGCGGGGACAGCGTTGCCGAAGTCACGAAACCGACTTCGTCGGTTCCCGAGAACAACTTCGCCGCCGGTTCCAAAATCGTCGCGCTCTGCAGTTTCACCATCGACCGAGGGGCGTGGCCGGCGCGGTCGCGCGACATCACGATCGGCTCTTGGCCGAGGTAACAGCCCTTCGAATACGACACCGCTTTCAGGGCCCCGGCGATTTCCATGACGAACCGCGATTCGTCGAAGTCCTTGCCGTAGTGCGCGACGCCGGCTTCGATCCGGAGGATTTCTCGGGTTTCCGGTGTGCCCTGAGTCGCCCCTGCGGCGATGAGCATCCGGGCGATTCCCCCGGCTCGCTCTTTCAAGCAGACGATGTCGAACCCCGGCACCCCGAGGCGATCGCGCCGGCGGAGACTCGCCGCCGAGAGCTGGCCAAAGGTGCGTTCGACGTGCTGGAACTCTTCCAGGTGAGGCAGTTCGGCCACGAGCGCCGATTCGAGAATCGCCTTCGACTGTGGACCCGCCAGATGAATCTGGGCGAAGCGCTCGGTGGCATTCTCGAGTTCCACGGCTTCGGAGATCAAGTAGCGGTCGAGGTGTTGGAACAGTGCGGCGTCTCGGCCCGCCGTCGTCTCGAGCCAGAGCGCGTGCGCGGCGTCGTCCAAGCGGACGTGGTAGACAGCAGCTTGGAAGAGCGCTTTGGCGCGCGTGTCGCAGAAGTAGGTGGCGCAACCGCCGCCCAGCGGCAGCGGGGCGATGTCGTTGGTGCTGAGGTTGCCGAGGAACATCGGCGCATCCGGGCCGCGCAAGATGATCTTGCCGATGGCCGATTCGTCGAAAAGCGCCGCCGAGGTGATCGCGGCCGCGTAGTCGGGTAGGGTCATGTCAAGCTCCGACTTCGACGAACATCTTGTGGGCATCGGGCAGAAATAGCACCGAGTCGGCCGCATCGATCAAGCGCTGCACTTCACCCGCCGTGCGGATCGGCGTCGCGAACAATTCTTCGAGCAAATCGTCGGGCCAACCGGCGGCGACGTACAAGCTGATCTTCTTAGCGGCGAAGGCCCAGTAGGTTCCGGGCATCGCGTCGTCCGGCTTGGCCGCCGCGATCCGCTTCAAAGCCGTCGCCGGTTCTTCGACTTTCAATAGTAGGTCGCCCGAATCGTCGAGTGCCGGTGCCGCCGTGGTCAACAGCACCAAACGCCCGCCATCTTCGAGGGCCCGGCGGGCCGTCGCCGCTGCCGTCGCGAGATTGCGGAACGCGATGCGATCGTTCGTACCCGACACCGAGGCGACGACGAGATCGGCCTTGCGATCCACGCGGCCGAGCCAGTGCTTTCTCAAACTCGCGGCGCCGTCGGAGGTCGAAGTGGGCAAGCCGACGAGCACGTCCGCGACGCCATCACCGAGTCCTTCGATCACTTGGATGAGGAACGGCGCGCCCAGCAGTTTCAAAATTTCCTTCGCTTCGCTCCGCAGGGTGTTCGGTTCCTCGGGCCGGTGGACGGTCTTGAATTCCTTCGGATAAGCCGCGAGGGTCGCTTCGTCGGAGAACTGCGGGAACAGAAACGCGGCCGCGCCGGAGTAGCCGAGTTTCGGGTCGAACCCGCGCCGGCTCAGGATGATGAGCAAGTCGGCTTCGACGATTTTGCGATTCAAATA
>JBBRUN010000322.1:0-6608 GCA_038247765.1 Gemmatales bacterium
CCGAGTCCCGTTCGAGCAACTCGAAATAGAAAGCCCCGAATTGCACGTCGAAGCAGATGGTCACATTGGACCCTTGCCGGATGGGGCGGACGAGTTCGTCGAGCTTCGGGATATCGCGGAAGACCGCCTCGGCCTCTTGGCGCCAGAGCGCCAGTTGGTTCTCGACCGCCTTTTTCGGTTCCGCGTCGATGGATTCGTTCGACACGTCGGGCATGCGGTACAGGCCCCTGCGGACGTCCCGGTACGAGACCCCTTCGGCGACGATCGACGTGATTCCGTTGCGCACCTCGGCGAGGAATGCGAAATCGAGCCCGCCCGCCCAGCGGACGAAGTGCCGCAGCGCTTTACGGTACTCGGCGACGTGGTTGTTCGGGTTGGCCGAAAAAGTCTGCGGATCGCGCGGCAAGTTCCACCACGTCCACGCGTACAGCAGGAACAAGGCGACCGAGAAGCAAGTGAACGACATCGCCCCGACGACTTCGGCCTTGGCCTTCTCTTCGTTGACGAGTTCCAAGAGCAACTGGGAATGCGTGCCTTGGTACTTCCAAACGGCGCGCAGCAGCAGGGAATATGCGATGCCGAGCAAACCGAGCGCGAGCAGCGGCAAGAAGCGCCGACCGGGGTTGATCCACTCCACGAGCGGCCGGCCGCTGCCGAAGGAGACGAGGTAGCTGAACAGCAGGTAAACGAGAGCCGCATACCCGGAGGCTTGCAGGATCTCTTGCACGGACGGTACTCCCCGAGGAAAGGGCTATCCTAGGGAGTGATTCGCCGGCGGGGGGTTCGGATTGGGCAGAGATGCGCCCACCTGCTCACTTCGCCAAGTCGAAGCAGGCGATTTCCTTATCGTTGCGGACGTACATCCGCTTGTTGGCGAAGGCCGGGGCGCACCAGACGACTTTGCGACCGAAGGCGGTGTTGGTCATCGCGATCAGGCCCTTGGCCCGGTCGATCTCTTCGTACTTCTCTTTGGTGAGTTTGCAGAAGACGAGATCCCCGCGCTCGGTGAAGCAGACGAAGCGATCGCCGTTCTTCACGAGGAAGGCCGTTTCGGAACCTTTTGCATCGCCGACGAGATCGGTCGATTCCCAGAGGATCTTACCGCTCGGCAGTTCGACTGCGTGCATGACGCCGCCGTCTTCGAAGCCGTACAACACGTTGTCTTGCAGGAACGGCTGCACGTTCACCGGCGACATCCCGGCATTCTTCTTGTCTTTCCACACGGCCGTCGCCGTCGGTTTGGCCGCGTCGAGCTTCAGCAGGAGGTTCTTACTCTGGTAGCCGCCGAAGAAGAGGTATTCCTTGTACTGGATGGCCGTCATGATCACCGAACCGCTGGTGGCGTCGTACGGTTGGGTCCAGTAGCGCTTGCCGGTCTCGGGGTCGAGCGAGCGGATGGCGGTCGGCCCGGGCACAATGAGCTGCCGTTTGCCGCCGGCTTCGATGATCGTCGGTGGGCTGTAGCCCTGTTCCTTCTGCGATTCGGCCTTCCAGAGTTCTTTGCCGGTGGTTTTGTCGAAGGCGACCACGTGGCTGCCTTCGCCGCCGGCGAGGGTGATGAGTTTGTCGCCGTCGATCATCGGGTGGGCGGCGTAGCCCCACAGCGCCGACTTGGTTTTGTAGATCATCTTGAGTTCCTTCTCCCATACGACTTTGCCGGTGGCGGCGTCGAAGGCGATGAGGTGCCCCTCGGCCCCGAGCGTGTAGACGATCTTGCCATCGACCAAAGGCGTCGCCCGTGGCCCGGCCGGGTAACTGATGGCGTACTTCACTTCCGACTCGTGCTTCCAAATGGTCTTGCCGGTCGTGGCGTCGAGGCAGAGGACGCGTTCGATGCCGGTCGTCTCTTTGCGAGTGAAGTTGCCCTCGTCGGTTTCGCCGGTCTTCTTGACGTAGTCGGTCACGTACAGCTTGTCGCCGACGACGGCGGGGCCGGAATAGCCACCGGCGATCGGGGCGGTCCAGAGTTTTTTCGGCCCGCCCTCGGGGAACTTCTCGATGATGCCGTCTTCGCGCCAGACGTTATCGCGCTTGGGCCCCATCCACTGGGGCCAATCGTCGGCCCGCAGGCCGGCGACGGTCATGAGAGCGGCGAGCAAGGCGAGGTACAGTTTCATCGGGAGGCTCCTGGAGGCAAGTCGAGTCGGTCGGGGCCAGATTCACATGAGCAAGATGCTGAAACCCGCCTGTTCGAAGTGGTGATCGGCGGTGAGTGCTTCGGCGATTTCGGACGAGTGTATCACTGCGAAAGAAACACAATCGGTGAAAGACCATTCTTTGTCGGGCCGCGCTCGATACAGTGCGAATCCTTCGCGGAACAACTCCGCGGATGCGGGGATGATCTCGATGTCTTCGGCCCGATCGAGGTTATCGATCAGAGTCTCGAACATCATCCGGCCGCGTCCCCTGCAGAAGAAGTTGCCGACTTCGACAAGGACGAATTCCGTCGTCACGATTCGCCCCGTGAAGCCTGCCGCGAAGGATACGGCCCGGTCGTGCCACGCATCGTGCGGGCTCAAAATGGCCACGTAGAAAGAGGTATCCGCAAACGCGACGTTCATTTCTCCGGATGCCCATAGAGGTAGTGATCGACATTCCGAGATGCATCGGGCGGCAATCCGTGCACTTGGCCCACGACATCGCCGAGGCGTTCCAGCAAACTCCTTTTCAACGGAGATTCGCTGGGGAGCAGCGGCACGACCCGAACCTCGGTTCCCTCCGCGAGAGGTGCTGGCGAGTCGAAAACGACGACGCCGTTGTGAACGTGGCCGGCAAACGACATGTCAAATCTCCGGGATCGGTCTTCGAGCTTAGGAATGCTGGGAAACTGACTCGGCAATCGCTTCGATATAATTGTAGCGTGTCGGGACGTTTCTTTCACCGGTTCGCTCGCCCATGCTTTTACTGTCCTGTTCGAACATCTCCCGCGGCTACGATGCGACTCCGCTCTTCGACGAGGTCGCGCTCGAACTGCATGCCGGGGAGCGCATCGGGTTCGTCGGGCCGAACGGGGCCGGCAAAACCACATTGATGAAGGTGCTCGCGGGGCAAGACGAACCCGACACCGGCGTCGTCAAGCGACACGCCGGGGCGCGCCTCGACCTGCTGAGGCAAGTCGCGAAGTTCCCGCCGGGCCGGACACTCTTCCAAGAGGCCAAGAGCGCCTTCGACGAACTGCTGGCGACCCAAGAAGAACTGCACACTGTCGCCGATGCGATGGCCCACTGCGACGATCCGCTCGAACAGAAGCAGCTCGCGGCGCAGTTCGACCGTCTCAATGAATTGCTGGCTGCCAACGACGCTTATTCGCTCGATCACAAAGTCGACGACGTGCTCACCGGCCTCGGCTTTTTGAAAAAGGACTTCCATCGCGAGATCGTTAGCTTCAGCGGTGGTCAACAGCGCCGGATTCTGCTGGCGCAGTTGTTGCTGTCGGCGCCGGACATCATGCTGCTCGACGAACCGAGCAACCACCTCGACATCGACACCACACGCTGGCTCGAAGGCTACCTCTCCCGGCAACCGCAGGGGATGATCATCGTCAGCCACGACCGGTACTTTCTGGAAAAAGTGACGAACAAGACCATCGAACTCCACGCCAAGAAGATCACGAGTTACCCCGGTAGCTACAAGCAATACGTGCGGCTGCGCGACGAACGCTTCGAGCGGCAACTGAAGGAATGGGAGGCCCAGCAAGAGTTCGTCGGCAAGCAGGAAGACTACATTCGCCGCTCGTCGTACGGGCAAATGGCGAAGCAGGCGCAGTCGCGGGTGAAGGTGCTCGACAAACTCGACCGGCTCGAGAAACCGACGAAAGTCAGCGGGCCGCACATCCACTTCAAAGACGTGATGCGCTCGGGCGACGTCGTCTTCCACTGCGAGGAACTCGGCAAATCGTTCGGCTCCAAGAAGCTATTCGAAGGCCTGAACTTCGACATCAAACGCGGCCAGCGCCTCGGCATCATGGGCGCCAACGGCAGCGGCAAAACGACACTTCTGAAAATGCTCTTGGGCGAAGAAGAGCCGACCGCCGGCACCATCCAGCGCGGGCACCTCGTCTTCCCCGGCTACCTCGATCAACACCTGAAACTGCTCGACGAGAACGAGACGGTGATCCGCGCCGTCTGGCCGGAGCCCGACCCGGCGCTCACCGAAAAGACGATGCGTAACCTGCTCGGCAGCTTCGGCATCCATGGCGAAACCTGCGACCAACTCGTGAAGGATCTGTCCGGTGGCGAGCGCAGCCGAGCGGCCTTGGCGAAGCTCACGGTCGCGGGGACGAACGTGCTGATCCTCGACGAGCCGACGAACCACCTCGACCTCTGGGCGTGTGACAGCCTCGAAGAAGCCCTGAAAAACTACGAGGGAACTTGCCTCGTCGTCAGCCATGACCGCTACTTCCTGAACCGCGTCGTCGATTTGCTGATCGTGTTCGAGCCGAACCGCATCGAGATGGTTTACGGCAACTTCGATACCTACGAACTGCTGCGGGCCAACCGGGAAAACGCCGCGAAGGAAGCGTCCGAGAAGGCCGCTTCCAAGAAGCCGGTGCAGTCGCAGGCCCCTGTTGCGACGACGGCGGGCGGCAAACGCAAACGCAAGTACCCGTACCGCAAGCCGGAGCAGCTCGAAGCCGAGATTGCCGCACTCGAAGCGACGATGATGGAGATGGAAACGTCGCTGACGCTGCCGGAGGTTTACCGCGATGGGATTCGCGTGCAAGAATTGATGCAGGACATCGCCGACGCGCAAGCGCGTTTGCCGGAGTTGTACGAACACTGGGAAGAAGCGACCGAGCTGAACGGGTAAGGACCCTTGACGCTCCCCCGCGCCGGGGTAACGTGGAATCTGGCGATGTCTCCCCGTCCATTACCGTGCCGAAGGTTCGTATGCCCGCAACGTGTGTCGTCGGCTTGCAGTGGGGCGATGAAGCCAAGGGCAAAATCGTCGATATCTTGGGCGATTCCCACCAATTCGTGGTGCGCTACAACGGCGGCGCCAACGCCGGGCACACCGTCGTCTGGGGCGACCGCACCTTCAAGCTCTCGCTGCTGCCGACGGGTGTCCTCAAGCCGCACGTCACCTCGGTCATCGGCAACGGCCTCGTTGTCTATCCGCCCCGGTTTATGGAAGAAGTCGATCAACTCGTGGCCGCCGGTGTCCCCGTCGGGGCGAACCTCGTCCTCAGCGATCACGCCCACGTCATTTTCCCGTACCACATGGAAGAAGAGCGCCTCGCCGAGGCCGATGCCGACGCGAAGATCGGCACCACCGGCCGCGGCATCGGGCCGTGTTACCAAGACAAAGTCGGCCGACGCTACGCCATCCGCGTCGGCGAATTGTTGCACGCCAAGCACCTCACCGATCGCCTGCGGCAGATCGTGCCGTTCAAGAACCGCTTCCTGCAAGCCTTCGGCGGCAAGAGTTTCGACGTCCACGCCCTCGCCGATGAATACCTCGGCTACGCCGAGCGACTCCGGCCGCACGTCGCCGATACGACGCGCGTCCTCCAAGATGGCCTCGCCGCCGGGAAGGAAATCCTCTTCGAAGCGGCCCAAGGCTCGCTCCTCGATGTCGACCACGGCACCTTCCCTTTCGTCACGAGTAGCAGCAGTTTGCCCTCGGGAATTTGGACGGGCACCGGCATTCCGTCCCGCAACGTCTCGCGGATCATCGGCGTCATCAAGGCGTACACCTCGCGGGTCGGTCGTGGCCCGTTCCCCACGGAGTTGAACGACGGCCCCGATGGCATCGGCGAGCGGATTCGCCGAATCGGCCGGGAGTTCGGCACTGTCACCGGCCGGCCGCGCCGCACCGGTTGGCTCGACACCGTGGCTTTGCGCTACACGGCGTCGCTCGCTGGGGCCGATGAAGTCACCGTCATGCTGCTCGATGTCCTCAGCGGCTTGAACGAAGTGAAGATCAACCGGGCCTACACGCTGCGGGGCGAACGGATCACGCACTTCCCGAGCGACGCGTACGAACTCGACCAATGCGAACCGGAATACGAAACGCTGCCCGGTTGGAGCGAAGATATCACCGGCTGCCGGAAGCCGGGCGACCTGCCTGCGGCGGCGCGGCGGTACGTCGATCGCATCCAAGAGCTCGTCGGTTTGCCGGTGTCGATCGTGTCGGTGGGGCCGGATCGCGCTCAAACCATCCCGATGAAATGAGCGAACCCCACGATAGCGTCGAGTATTGTCGCGGCGTCGGGGTCGATTCGGCCCGGTTGCCCCGGCACATCGCCATCATCATGGACGGCAACGGCCGTTGGGCCGTGGAGCGCGGCGACGAACGCATTGCGGGGCACACGAAGGGCGCCGCTGTCGTGCGCTCCACCGTAACGGAATGCTGCCAACTCGGCGTCGAGCAACTCACACTCTACTGCTTCAGCGCGGAGAACTGGAAGCGGCCGAAGCCCGAAATCGACTTCCTCATGGCCCTGCTGAAGCAGTACCTCCTCGACGAGCGCCAACTGATTCTCGATCAAAACATCCGCTTCACAGTCATCGGCCGGCGCGAGGGAATGCCGGACGATGTGATCGAAGAGATGGATCGCAGCATCGTCCTGAGCGCGGCGAACACCGGGTTGATTCTGTGTCTGGCCA
>JBBRUN010000323.1:0-6606 GCA_038247765.1 Gemmatales bacterium
CCCGTTCGCGCTTTCACCCATTCTCAATCGCACGGGGTACTCCACATGGTGGCCAACAAAGTTTGCACGACCACGGTCGGCATTTTCAACACGCGGGAAGCCGCGAATCTCGCGATCTCGGAATTGCGCCAGTCGGGCTACAGCGACAACCACATCGGTTTGGTGGCCCGCGATGCCGTGACCGGCAAATCGGTTCGGACCGACGGCGCCGGCGAAGAAGCCGTGGCGGAAGGGGCTGCCATCGGCGCCGTGGCCGGCGCTGCCACCGGCGCCGTCGTCGGAGCCGGAATTCTCATGGGAGTCATCCCCGTCATCGGTCCGGTACTCGCCATCGGCACGTTGGGCACGATCTTGCTCAACGCGGCCGGGGGTGCGGCCATCGCTACGGTAGCGGGCGCGCTCATCGGTTGGGGCGTCGCAGAAGAAGATGCCAAGTTCTACGAAGACGAAGTGAAAGCGGGCCGCTACTTGGTGACCGTCGATCGCGGTACCCGCATCGAAGAGGATCCCCGTGGGATCATGGTTCGCCACGGTGGGTATGACCGTACGACCGCATTGCGGATGTGAACATTAGAAGTCAAAAAGTTAACACGACGGCCGGGAGAAATCCCGGCCATCTTCGTTTCAGTCGACCGGCTTCAAGTCCGCGGTTGACGGGCCGTGCAAGCAAGTGCCGGTGGCACTGAAGCGCGAGCCATGGCAGGGGCAATCCCACGTCGATTCGCCGGGATTCCATCGCACGATGGCGCCCATGTGCGGGCAGACGGCGGAGAGGATTGTGCGTTCGCCTCGCTCGTCGTTGTACACGGCGAGTTTCGTCAGGCCGCTGCGGACTACCGCTCCGTGGCCCTTCGGGATGTCGTCGGCGCTATTCACGTCTCCGCCCGTCAGCCAATCGGCGAACTGCGAAACCATGTTGAAGTTCTCGCCCAAGATCGTGCGGAGTGCCCCCGGCATCAGCCGCGACGGGGAATAGACCGAGGCCCATTCGTTCGAGCGACCGAGCGCGAGGTCGGCCACCAATTTCGCACCGAGGGTGCCGTGGGTCATGCCCATCCCGGAATCGCCGGTGATGATGTACACATTCGGCCCATTCCACGGCGTCGGACCGATCAAGCCGAGCCCATCGGGTGTTTCGAAGACTTGCCCACTCCACCGATGCCGGATCGGCCCCATTTCCGGGTAGTGCGCCTTCGCCCATGTCTGCAAGCGATCCCAACGGTCCAATTGGTCATCCGCTTGGCCGGTCTTGTGATCTTCGCCTCCGACGATCAAAACGTCGGTCGTTTCGCCCGGGTGACTGCGGACATAGTGGTACGGGTCTTCGGTGTCCCAGTAGAGACCCGCCGGGAACGAGCCTTTGGGGATGTCGCCCGCGATGGCGTAGGTGATGTACGCGGCGACTTTGCTGTGCAGCGTCGTGCCCGCTTCGAAAGGGTTGTTGGTCGCGATGACCACCGACTTCGCCGATACGATATCGCCGTGGGTCGTGGTCACTTCGCAGGGTTCACCGCCGCGGATATTTTCGACGACGGTGCGAGTGAAGATCGAGCCGCCGAGTACCCGGATGGCGTCGGCCAATCCGGCCATGTATTTGACGGGGTGGAATTGCCCGTGATCCGGGAATCGCAAGCTGTCGACCAACTCTATGGCGCCGAAGCCCACGGTACCGCGGACGAATGGCAAACCGAGCCGGGCCATCGTTTGCGCTTCCTCGTCGAGGATTTCCGAGCCATTCGCCCCGGCGAACAAGAACCCGTCAACGCGCTCGTAATCGCACTCGATTTTTTCGGCTCGGCAGATCTCGACGATGAGGCCGATGGCGGCCCGGTGGCTGGCGGCCGCGACTTTGGCGACATCGTCGCCTCGCACTTCGGCCAAGCGGGTAAAGCGATCGTCGGCATACCAAGTCAAGTGGGCCGTGGTGTATTCCGATTCCCCCGAGGCGATTTCCGGTTTGGCATCGACGACAATGACGCGCTGACCCTCCTTCGCCAACAGGTAGGCGGTAGTCAATCCCGCGATGCCGGCGCCGACGATGCACGTGTCGTAATTCACATTCCCCGCGAGTCGAATTGACGCTTCGTGCGATTGTTCGGCGGACCAGATCGATTCGGTGCTGTTATCCACGGTTCGACTCCTGTAGGTAGGTGCCGAATCGAGTTAGCAAATCGGGTGCCGGAGGGTACATTAGCCGATGGCGACAGCGTCCTTACGTCGAATTCTGCGGTGTGGCTTGCGAAGCGGAGTCTTTTTGCGGGTTTCCCACCCACCCCTCCGCAAAAAGACCATTGATCGGTGTAGACGTTGCCTGCCGACAACTTACGGCTAGCGCTACTTAGTAAGCATCCCGTAGACGATGGCGATCCAATCTCCGCTGATGCCCCAGGATGTCGGTTCCATCTTCCCCATCGTGGCGATGCCGTTGTGGGGTTTCAACCACGGAGAAGGCATCAGGAACACTGGCCGGTGGCCATCCGCGACACTGCGAACTTTGCAAGGCACCACCGGGACAAGCTCGGTAGCTCGTAAAATTCACTGTTCGACACGATCCACCGGGCTTGTCCCGGTTCGGTTCCAACCACTCTACCGGTCACGAGTGATGGGTTGGGGCGTCGGTCGAACCGCAGCGAGTCGGGAAACATTTCGGTCCGAGGAAGTGTGTGAAAGGCACAGATCTAGCTACAAAACGTCTTGCGTTTGCCTCCGCTCGCAATCTCACCCCGCGTAAAGGGGCTCATCCATTCAGATCGGCAGCGGGTGCAACTATGCCTTTCGCATCCAAATTGCTCACAGAACCGAGCAGCGGCCTCGCATCACGATTACCGTTGGTGGCAAAATATTTGGCACTCCGAATTCCCGCGCTGGATACCCCCGGTGCGCTGATACAATCAAAACCTATGGAAACTCCATCGCATCTGATGCGGGATTTGGCCGTGCGATTGCTCGCATTGGAAGCGGCCGACCGCACCGATGCCGGGGTGCCCTCGCACGAGTGCATCCGACTGTTCGCGAAGCTGCGCGTCGCACTGATCGGCTTCGCCGGTCGAGATGGGTTCGCTTCTCTGTTCCGCAGAGCGTTGGCCTTGGGACAAGCCGATGTCCCCACGCTGCACATTTTGAAAGTCGAAATGGACGGCACGATGGACGGTCTCGAGCTACTGGCCGCGAACGGCGGCGATCGGGGGCTCGAATTGGCCGTGGCCATCACCTCTCACCTGCTCGGATTGTTGAACACGTTTATCGGTGAACCGCTGACCTTGCGCATCGTGCGCGACGCGTGGCCCGAGCTGAACACGGCCGCTGTGCCACCAAAAAACGGGGGATTGTGATGGGCTCGCCAGTCGGAGATTCTGATCGGGTCGCGATCCGACTCTTGCCCACCGGCGTGCCTGGGCTCGACGAGATCCTCGGTGGCGGTCTGCCTGAGTTCTCGTTCAACATCATCGCCGGGGCGCCGGGTTGCGGCAAAACCACTCTCGCCCACCAGTTCATGTTCGCCAATGCCACCCCCGAGAACCCGGCGTTGTACTTCACGGTGCTCGGCGAACCGGCCATCAAGATGATGCGCTACCAGCAGCAGTTCCAATTCTTCGATCAAACCAAGCTCAGCGGCGCGATCCGGTTCATCAACCTGACCCAGCTCGTATTGGACAATGACCTCGGCGCCGTACTCGAGGCGATTATCGCCGAAGTCGCGGCGTCGAATGCGAAGATCGTTGTGGTCGATTCGTTCCGCACCGTGGTTCGCCGGGCGTCAACCGGAGCGAACGAATTGGAGCTGCAAGGGTTCGTCCAGCGTTTGGCGCTAAACCTCACCAGTTGGCAAGCCACGAGCTTTCTCCTCGGCGAATACGTGGAAGCGGAACTGCGGGATAACCCCGTCTTCACAGTGGCCGACGGGTTGATTTGGCTCTACCAGAGCGTCGAGCGGAATTCGATCGTCCGGAAAATGCAGATCATGAAACTGCGCGGGCAACCATCCGTGCCCGGTCTGCACACCTTCCGCATCACCGAGTCTGGGTTGCAAACCTTCCCGCGAACATTCGGGCTCACCCAGCCCACGTACCACTCCAAAGGCAAGTCGCGGCTCTCGACCGGCGTCAGTGAACTCGATGCCATGATGGGTGGCGGCATCCCCGAAGGAGACAGCCTGTTAGCGGCGGGGCCGTCCGGAGCGGGCAAGACCGTGCTCGGCATCCAATTCATTGCCGAGGGGTTACGTTGCGGAGAACCGGGCATCATCGCGATGTTCGAAGAACTCCCGCAGGAGTACATCGAGCGCGCAGCGTCATTTGGCATCGACCTCGAAACGCCCCGCGAGAACGGCTCGCTGAAAATCATCTACCTTCGGCCACTCGACCTTTCAGTAGACGAGACCGTCCACGAAGTCTTGAACGCCGTAAAAGAGATCGGCTGCAAGCGCTTGGTCATCGATTCGCTCGTCGGTTTCGAATTGGCCTTGGCACCCGGTTTCCGCACCGACTTCCGCGAGTCGCTGTACCGGATGATCGGCGCCCTCACCCGCATGGGGGTGACCATCATCAGCACAGTCGAAATCGAGGAAGACTTCACCTCGATGAGCTTGAGCAACTTCGCGGTGTCGTTCCTCGCCGACGACCTCTTACGCTTCCGGTACGTCTCGATTAACGGGCAGCTCCGAAAAATGCTCATGGTGATCAAAATGCGCCGCAGCCGGCACAGCAACGACTTGTGCGAGTACCAAATCACGACCGACGGCTTGGTCATGGGCCAGCCGTTGCGGGGCTTCCGCGGCCTCATCACCGGTATCCCCGGCCCATGGTCGACACAAACCGACCCGTTAGCACCTATTCCGGAGGACGCCGGAAATGCTACTCGCGAATAGTACCGACAGCAGACTCGAAGTGCGTTTGCGCGAGATGAACGAAGCGCTCCTTCTTTCTTCCCTTCACCAACACGAACAGACCGAACGCGCCGAAAAGGCCACCGCCTTAGCGCTCGAGAGCGAAGATCGCTACCGGACGCTGTTTGAAGTAGGCCCGATGGCGGTGTTTTCCTGCGATGCTTCGGGGGGAATCCAGAAATACAACCGCTTCGCCGCCGAGTGCTGGGGCCGGGAACCGAACCTCGGCGAATCGGGCGACAACTATTGCGGTTCGTTCAAGTTGTTTCTCCCCAACGGCGACTCTCTGCCCCACGATCTGTGCCCCATGGCGGAGGTACTTCGTGGCGAGATTCCCGAAGTCCGCGACGTGGAGGCCGTCATCGAACGGCCCGACGGCACGCGGATCACCATCGTGGTGAATATTCGGCCCATCGTAAATGCCAGCGGCGCAATCACCGGCGCGATCAACTGCGCGTACGACATCACCGACCGCAAACGGGCCGAATCAGCCCTGCGGGAACAATCCGAAGCGCTCGCGGATCTGCATCGACGCAAAGACGAATTCCTCGCGATGCTGAGCCACGAACTCCGCAATCCCCTCGCGCCGATTTCGAATGCCGTGCATTTGCTGCGCTTGCGCAAGAACGAGGATCCCCTGCAATTGCAGGCCCGGGTGACGATCGAACGCCAATTGGCCCAGATGACCCGGTTGATCGACGACTTGATGGAGGTCTCGCGCATCACCACGGGTCGGGTTCACCTGCGGCCGGATCGCGTCGCCGTCGCCGGCATCGTCGAGCGGGCCGTGGAGACGGCTTCGCCGCTGATCGATCAGAAGCGGCACGATCTCACCGTTTCAGTGCCGACGGAGCCGATCTGGCTATACGCCGACGCCGGGCGGTTGGAGCAAGTGGTTGTGAACTTGCTGACGAACGCCGCGAAGTACACCGGTGAAAACGGGCGGATTTGGCTCGCCCTCGAACGCGAAGGGGACGAAGCGGTGATCCGCATCCGCGATACCGGCGTCGGCATCGCCCCCGGATTGCTGCCGCGAGTGTTCGACTTATTCACGCAAGCCGAGCGGACGCTGGATCGTTCCCAAGGGGGATTGGGCATCGGGTTGGCCCTCGTGCAACGCCTCGTGGAGATGCACCGGGGTACAGTCGAGGTCACCAGCGTGCTCGGCCACGGGAGCGAATTCGTCGTCCGATTGCCCGTACTGCTGGCCCCCGCGCCGGTGATTCCGGTGACCTCGATCGCACCCCCCGTAGCGAGCGAAGGGTTGCTGCGGATACTGGTCGTGGACGACAACGTCGATTCGGCCGACAGCTTGGCGATGCTCCTGCAAGCCTGCGGGCACGACCTGCGCACGGCCTACGATGGCAAATCCGGTTTGGGAGTGGCGCTCGAATATCGGCCCGAGGTGATGCTGCTCGACATCGGCCTGCCGGGCATGGACGGCTACGAAGTGGCGAAACGGCTCCGGCTGTTGCCCGAACTGCCGGATCTCGTGTTGATCGCGATGACCGGATACGGACTCGACTCCGATCGCAACCGATCGAAAGAAGCGGGGTTCGATCATCACTTGGTGAAACCCGCCGATTTCGACGCGCTGCTGCGGATCCTCGACGGCGTCTCGAAACGGGTCAACCGGCTATAACTATCGGGGAGCTATCCCGAGCACGAGCTGTCATGACCCCGTCCGCCGATCCGCGCCCGGTCTCCCGCTTCGCCAGCGC
>JBBRUN010000324.1:0-6594 GCA_038247765.1 Gemmatales bacterium
CGCGATGCAGACGCTGATTCGACACGGGTTCACGCCGGTCATCACCCCGGACTTGGCCCGTGTCGATGTCCTCGAAGGCATCGGCTTCATGCCGCGGGATAACGCCGAGACCCGGCAGGTCTACACCATCGCCGACACGGATTTGTGCTTGATCGCCACGGCCGAGATCACCCTCGGCGGCATGCACCGCGATCAGGTCTTCGACGAAGCCGATCTGCCGAAAAAGTACGTCGGCCTGTCGCACTGCTTCCGCACCGAAGCGGGCGCCGCCGGGCGCGACACCCGCGGCCTGTACCGCGTCCACCAATTTACCAAAGTCGAGATGTTCGCGTTTTGCACCCCGGAGCAAGGCGAGGCGATCCACGAACAAATCCGGGCCATCGAAGAGGAAATCTTCAACGGCCTCGGTATCCCGTTCCACGTCATCGACACGTGCACCGGCGACCTCGGCGGCCCGGCCTACCGCAAGTACGACCTCGAAGCGTGGATGCCCGGCCGCGGTACCGCCGGCGACTACGGCGAGATCACCAGCACCAGTAATTGCACCGATTTCCAAGCCCGCCGCCTCGGCATCCGCTACCGCCCCAAGGAAAAGAAGGGGGGCGGCCTGCCGTTCGTCCACACCCTCAACGGCACCGCCGTGGCCTGCACCCGGGCGATGATTGCGATTCTCGAAAACTACCAGCAGGCCGACGGAACGGTGAACGTGCCCGAAGTGCTGAAGCCGTGGATCGGCAAGGATGTCATTCGAGCGAAGAAGGGTTGATTCCCGCAACCGTGGTTGTTCCGGCGCTTTCCGCAAGCTAGAATTGAGGTATTGGGCTTGCCCGCCTCGATTCTCGATTCACTTTGCGAGTTCCGTTTCGATGCCCAAGAAAGCTATCTTGTTCGCCCTCGGCTTCGCGGTAATGTCCGTCTTGGCGGGCACGCTGCTCGGCGCCGTTTACTTCGCCAAGAAACTCGCGGCGAAGCCCGTGTTTCCCACGCCGGTCGTCGACAGCCCCGCGCCGGTGAAATCGGTGCCGGCCGTGGAATCCGAGCCGAACGCCTTCATCCAAGCCCAAGCCAAGCCGACCGGGTTCGATGATAAACTCAAGCCGTTCCTCGGGAAGTTTTGCACGTCGTGCCACAACACCACCGATGTCGCCGGGGGCGTCGATCTGTCGGCGTACCTGAATGAAGCCCACGCCCGCAAAGACCGCAAAGCGTGGGAAATGGTCGCCGAGGTGATCGGCTCGGGGAACATGCCGCCGAAGAAGAGCAAGGCCCAGCCGACCAAAGCCGACCGCGATGTCGCCCTCGGGTACATCGAGAACACGCTGATCAAAATCGACTGCACGGCCCCGAAAGACGCGGGCCGCGTTACGCTCCGGCGGTTGAACCGAGCCGAGTACAACAACACGATCCGCGACCTGTGCGGCGTCGATTTCAAACCGGCCGAGGGCTTCCCGTCCGACGATGTCGGCTACGGCTTCGACAACATCGGCGATGTGCTGTCGCTGCAACCGGTGCTCATCGAGAAGTATCTGACGGCCGCCGACGAAATCTTGGTGAAGGCGATCCCGGCCATCGAGCCGGTGAAGTCGTCGAAGCAAAAATTCGGCCAGCAAAACCTTATCACGACGCCCCGGGGCGTGAAGAAGGACAACAAGATCGTCTTCACCGTGGAGGGCTCCGCGGCGCTCGAGAAATTCAACTTCCCCGCCGAGGGGGAATACATCGTCCGTGTGAAAGCGTGGGGCAACAAAGTCGGGGGCGACGCGGCCAAACTCGCGCTCCGCATCGATTCCAAAGACGTGAAAGAATTCAACGTCGATGCCCCGGCCGACAAGCTGGCGACCTTCGAATACCAAGCGAAATTCGCGGCCGGGGAACGCAAGATCGCCGTGGCCTTCAACAACCCATTCGAAGACAAAAAAGCCACCGACGATAATTTGAAGTTCCGCAAACTCGGCATCGACAGCATCGAAATCGAAGGTCCCGTCGGAGGGTCGCTGCCGCCGTTGTCGGACGCCGCGAAATTGATTTTCGTCGAACTGCCGAAAGGGCCGGACGACACCGCCGCGGCCGAGAAGATCATCGCGAACTTCGCCCGCCGGGCCTACCGCCGGCCGGTGAAACCCGAGGAAATGACGCGGCTGATGAAGCTCTTCGCCTTGGCCCAAAGCAAAAAAGAAGCGTTCGACAAAGCCCTGAATCTGCCGTTGAAGGCGATCCTCGTTTCTCCGCACTTCCTTTTCCGCGTCGAGGACGATGCCAAACTCCCGGCGACGAGTCGGACGCTCAACGACTTCGAATTCACCAGCCGACTCAGCTACTTCCTCTGGAGCACGATGCCGGACGAAGAATTGTTCCAACTCGCGGCCAAAGGCGAAATCCGCAAGCCGGCGGTGCTGACGGCTCAGATCAAGCGGATGCTGAAAGACAAAAAGAGCGTCGCGCTGACCGAGAACTTCGCGGGGCAATGGCTGATGCTCCGCAACATCCGCACGCTGACGCCGGACAAAGAGACCTACCCAAACTGGGACGAAGCCCTGCGCAACTCCATGATCCGCGAAACGGAATTGTTCTTCGAGCACATCGTCAAGAACGACCGCAAAGTCACGGAGTTTCTCGATGCCAATTACACCTTCGTCAACGACCGGCTCGCCAAGCACTACGGCATCGCCGGCATTCGCGGCGGGGAATTCCAACAAGTCGCGCTCAAGGATCAACAGCGCGGCGGCCTGATTTCCCAAGCGAGCTTCCTGACGGTAACGTCCAACCCGACCCGCACATCCCCCGTGAAGCGCGGCAAATGGGTGCTCGATAATTTGCTGGGCCAACCGCCCCCGCCGCCGGCGCCGGACGTGCCCCAACTCGAAGCGACGCCGTTGAAGGGCACCCTGCGCCAGCAGATGGAGCAACACCGGGCCAACCCGAGTTGCGCCGGCTGCCACGCGAAACTCGACCCGCTCGGCTTCGGCCTCGAAAATTACGACGGCATCGGCGGTTGGCGCACGACCGACAAAGCCGCCAAAATCGACTCGACGGGCGTGCTGCCGGATGGCAAGAAATTCGACGGCCCGGCCGAATTGCGAAAGGTGCTGCTCGGGAAGTCCGATTTATTCCGGAGGTGCCTCGCCGAAAAATTATTGACCTTCGCCCTCGGTCGTGGGTTAGAATACTACGATAAGTGTGTGCTCGACGATCTCGTGACCAAGTTGAAATCCGCCGACGATCAGTTTTCCGCCCTGATACTCGCCATCGTGCAGTCCGACCCGTTCACCAAACGTCAAAGCCAGAGGAGCGATTGAGCATGCACCCGACCATTTCGCGGCGTACCGCATTGAAGGGTTTGGGCACCATCGTGGCCCTGCCGTGGCTCGAATCGCTGGCCGTCGCGGCCCCCGCGGCGCCGAGCCTGGCGACCCCCGCCGCCGCGAAACGGCTCGCGTTCCTCTACGTCCCCAACGGCGCCCACATGGCCGACTGGACACCGAAGTCCGAAGGCAAGCTCGACAAACTTCCGGACATCCTCGCGGGCCTCGAACCGTACAAAGCCAACATCAACGTGTTGACCGGGTTGAAGCTCGACAAAGCCAACGCCAACGGCGACGGCCCCGGCGACCACGCCCGCGCTATGTCGGCGTTCCTCACGGGGCGCCAACCGCGCAAGACCCACGGGGCCGACATCCGCGTCGGCCAGTCCGCCGATCAACACGTCGCCACCGTTGTCGGCGAACAAACGCGTTTCCCCTCGCTCGAACTCGGCATCGAACGCGGCGGCCAATCGGGCAACTGCGACTCGGGTTACAGTTGCGCCTACTCGTCGAACCTGTCATGGCGTTCGGAAACGACCCCGAACGCCAAGGAAACAGACCCGAAAGCGGTCTTCGATCGCCTCTTCGGCGGCAACGATCCGAAAGACGTCAGCGAAGCCCGTGCGAAGAAGGAGCTCTACAACAAGAGCGTCCTCGATTTCGTGATGGATGACGCCAAAGCGCTCAACGTCCAACTCGGTCAAGGCGATCAGCGCAAACTCGACGAGTACCTCTCGGCCGTGCGCGAAGTCGAACAGCGCATCGAGCGGACCAAGAAGATCAACGCCGAGCGCAAGCCGACGGCCAAGCCGGACATGGAACGCCCGACCGGCATTCCGAAGGAAATGAAGGACCACGTCCGCCTGATGAGCGACCTGATGGTGCTCGCCTTCCAAGCCGACCTCACCCGCGTCATCACGCTGCCCTTCGCCAACGATGGCAGCAACAGGGCCTACCCCACCATCGGCGTGCCGGACGGCCACCACGATTGCAGCCACCACGGGAAGAACGTCGACAAGCAGGCGAAGATCAAGAAGATCAACACCTTCCACATCGAGCAGCTCGCCTATTTGGTCGGCAAGTTGAAGTCGACCATCGACGTGCACGGGGCGAGCCTGCTCGACTCGCTGCTGATGGTCTACGGCTCGGGCATCGGCGACGGCGACCGCCACAACCACGACGATCTGCCGATCGTCCTCATCGGCAACGGCGGCAAAACCGAAGGCGGCCGCCACTTGAAGTACAACCGCGAACCGCTGACGAACCTCTACCTGCGGATGTTCGAACACGCCGGCGCCCCGGCCAAGACCTTCGGCGACAGCACGGGCGTGCTGAAGATTTGAAGGCGAGCCGGCCGCGTGAGCGGTCGGAGTACCCGTGCGAAAACTTCGACCGCTCACGCGGTCGGATCGCCGGCAATTCCTTCGCGAAATATCGCCAAGTGCCCTTCCCGAACTTAACGGCGCCACTAACATTCAGGTACACGACGCGGCGTGGAGCAGCCCGGTCAGCTCGCCAGGCTCATAACCTGGAGGTCATTGGTTCAAATCCAATCGCCGCAACTTTATGAGAAAAGGCCGGCTCCCCAAGAGGGGAGCCGGCCTTTTCTCGTTTGACTGGTGGCATCTGCTGACTACGGCAATTCCAACACAATTTTCAAGCATTCGCCGATCTGTTCCATCGCCTCTTCGGACAAATATCCGATGGTTGCTCGGATCAGTGCCTCGTCGCGAGTCAGCAAGTCGTAGCAGGAAGCGTAACAGACCTTGCTGAGGCCCGCGCTCGGCTCGCTCGCAGGATCGAGTTGTACTTCGGTGCCGGGGATGCCGAATCGCCGACCTGTGATTTTGACGAGAACGGTATCGTCGATGAGTCCATCCAAGAAGTCGGCCCGGACGACGACGGCGGGCCGCACCTTCGTTCCGGATAGGTCGCTGTAGGGCCAATCGACGAGAACGATTTCCCCGCGGCTCATGCGCGTTTTCCGATCAATTCCCGATCCGCGATGAGGTCGTCATCGGCTTCATCATCCCAAACTCGGCCTTTCCCGCCCGCAACGATGGCACAGGTCAGATCGTACACGTTTTTGCGTATCAGGACGTAGACCTGCTGTGTAGCCGGATCCACAAGGTGTAGTGGCGCTTGCTGCGCTTCGAGAGCGGCGACTTGAGACGAAGTGAGTTCGATCATGGCTACCTCCTCTTGTTACCCCTCGGCTTCCTTCGCTTCACGCGCCTCTTGCCTTTGAAGTTTACGCTTTACGGCTTCGAGTCTCAAGGCGCGAGCTGCGCTGAGGTAACTTGGCCCCTTCAGGCTGTGATCTTTGATGGCGGCTTCGATCTGGTCGAGATCCAGCGCGGCCAAGAGTGCTTCGAAGACACAGTTTGAGTCATCGACAAAAGTATCTGGATCCTTCAGCGTCTTCTGACCCTGGACGGTTTTGATGAGTTCGGGCAGACGCATCTGATAAATCCTCGCCTGTCGTGATGAGAAGTCGAACCGAGGATGCGCTGGTTCTCCAGTTCGGGGTTGTCGCGCAGTTCGCTTTTTTTCACCTTGGTCTGACTGGCCATGATGATCGTACCGGCCACGGGGAATCTTCTCGGAAGTTGACCGAGTGCATGGCGTGGTTACAGGCGATCAAAGGTCAGTTGACCGGTCTCCTCGTCGAAGATGCAGCCACCATCGCGGTCGTTAATCAGTAGCACCGTCGGCGAGATCGCCTCCTCCGACTTGTGGTAGCTGGCGAAGCGGTTGACGCGGCAGCACGAGCCGGGGCGGATTTCAGGCGGAATTGTCGATCGGCAGCGGATTATTGTCCGAGTTTAGCTTTTAGCTTTTAGCTTTCGCTGCTTTCAGCAGGGGGGGTATGCAGAATGACCGAAACCTAAAAGCTAAAGTTGGCTCAAAGGGCATGCCAAAACTCGAACCAATGGCGAGGATTCTTGGAATTCAAACAAAATGGCCGGAGGCCGTAGGGCGGGTGGTGTATTCGGAAGCCACCACTTCCAGAATTAGCTTTTTGTGACTCAACGGTGGCCCCTTCCCTCCAGCGGCGGGCACCGAAGACTCCACCCGCTCTACGAGAATCGTAGCTACACCGTTTGGATCACTTCGAACTTCCGCTGCATTAATTGATATCGTACACCATCGACTCGCGAAGTGCGAGCCGGGGATGGGCGCCGCGCGACCAAGGAGTGATGCCATGCCAGCGGATCGCGATTTCACGGCCTACCGCATCCACGATGTCCCCACGGCCTTCGGCTTGCACGCGGCGGCGCTCGAACGCGAC
>JBBRUN010000325.1:0-6592 GCA_038247765.1 Gemmatales bacterium
CGACGACGAGGTGTTCCGCGAGATCGAAGTCCGCCAAGGGGCCCGGGGGGAAGCTCCTACGAAGTCCGTAAAGCTTGCGGAGTTCGAGGTGCTTTCCGCGACGAAAGACACTTCGGGTTCGGACAGTCCCGACGATGACTTTTACGCACGAACGCTTCCGAAGAAAGAATGGGACGCGAAGGGAATGGGCAGTGTCGAGCGAATCGTCCTCGTGGACCGTCTCCGCGAAGTCGTCGCCCAAGTCGGTTTCACGCGATTCGAGGCCATCACCCCGGACGTCGACGGTGAACTGCAGATGGAGGTGCAAGCCGCCCCTCTCTCGCGGGAAATCTCTTGGCTACCGGCTGTCGAAAATCGCGGCGAAGGCATTTTCATCCAGTTCCGAAGTGAAGCCATTCGGACTTGGCTCGCAAAGCCCGCGGTCATCGAGCGCGAAAAAGACCTGCGCGCGGGGTTCGCGACGTGGGAAGTCCAGCACCCGCAGATCGAGCGGACGTTTCCGGGGATGCCGTACTACCTGCTGCACACCGTTTCGCACTTACTGCTGACGGCGATTTCGCTGGAATGCGGCTACCCCGCGAGTTCGATCCGCGAACGGGTCTATGCTTCCGAAAGCGGATACGGGATTCTCTTGTACACGGGCACTCCGGATGCCGAAGGGACACTCGGCGGACTCATCGAAGCCGGGAAGAACATCGCCCAGCACCTCCAATCCGCACTCGAATTGGGCCGGCTCTGCTCGAACGACCCCGTCTGCGCCCAGCACGAGCCACAGAATCCGCACGAGATTCGATTCCTGCACGGCGCCGCTTGTCACGGTTGCCTGCTCGTCGCGGAAACATCGTGCGAGCAGCACAACGACTTCTTGGATCGATCGTTGGCGATCTCGACCGTCGAGGCTCTCGGTGCCGAGTTTTTCAGTTCCGAGGGGTCGTAATGGATACCCTCCACAAACTTTCGTCGGCCGACCTATCGGCGTTGACTACAGCGCTTCAGTCGGGACGGTTGGAGGGGCCATACAACGAAGTCGCATTACGGCGGTGTTGCGGGGGACAACATGTGACCGAGATCTCGCGCGACCTCGGCTCGCTTGCGTCTGCGGGAATGACGGCTCGGCAGATGGCGATCGTGCTGCAAGCCATCGCTGTCTCCCGAACCGCCGAAGTCCGTGCAAATGAAAGCGCGGAACTCGTTTGGACGGGACCCGAGTCGCCGGGCGTGATAAATCGGGACACGGGCGTCGTCGTGCGGGAGCTATTCGGAGCGGCGACTACAGACGTGCTGATCGCGGGGTTCACCGTCTACCAGGGAAAAGAGGTTTTCCGTCGCCTCGCCGAGCGGATGCTCGAAATTCCCGACCTGCGGGTCCGCTTCGTGCTCGACATTCGCCGGGGGAATAGCGACATGACACTCTCCAGCGAACTGATTCGGCGGTTCCTCCACCGATTCCGCACAACCGAATGGCCCGGCGAGAACCTCCCCACACTTTACTATGATCCGCGTTCTCTCAGCGAGAGTCACGAGAAAAGATCGAGTATGCACGCGAAGTGCATCGTAGTCGATCAAAGGATCTCGTTTGTCACGTCGGCGAACTTCACGGAAGCGGCCCAAGAGCGGAACATCGAAGTAGGCGCATTGATCTGTTCGGCTAGTTATTCCAAGAGCCTGGCCAGTCGCTTCGATTCGCTGATCGCGCAAGGATTTTTAGCGAGCGCGCCCGTATGACCATGCAGATCCGAAACTATCGCGCGAGAGCGGCTTGATACGGAACTCCCGCTCCCAGCAAGAAGCAATAACGGTGGGCTGACACGGAATTGCGGGTAATCGGCCGTTGGACTTTCATCAGCAGATCTTAACAGGTGGATGGAGGAAACGCATATATGGACTGGAAATGCGAAGATGTGATTGACAACACAATCCTACCAGCGAAATCACGCAAGCATTTCGAGTTGCACATGGCTGCGCTCGAATGGAGTCTGATCGATCCGATCATTATCAATTCGGAATCGGACATTAAAGCAACGAATTGGCGCGATCGGGATCTGAAGCCGTTACACCACCAAATCCAGAACCTGATCACGTTTTGCCGACGACTTCCGATCGCTCTTATTGCCGATGATGTCGGGCTCGGGAAGACCATCAGCGCGGGCTTGATTTTGAGCGAACTGGTTTGCCGAAAACGCGTGAATCGCACACTCGTGATTTGCCCCAAGGTGCTGACAGAACAGTGGATCGGCGAACTCGATCAGCATTTCGGAATCACCGCGAAGGCTGCGGTCGGCGCCGATCTCGATGCGGAGTTGCGGCGGAATACGCCTGTCGTGGTGACGACGTACCACAGCGTAAGCACTCGCTTGGCCCGACTCGAACCGGGGCAATTCGACCTTTGCATCTTCGATGAAGCCCATAAACTCAGGAATCTACACGGATCGCAGAAGCCGCCGGCGATGGCTGAGAACGTGCGTGACGCACTTCTGCGCCGACCGTTCAAATATGTTGTCATGCTCACGGCCACGCCGATCCAAAACAGAATCTGGGATCTCTATTCGCTCATCGATTTGCTGAAGGTGGCGGAGGGGAAGTCGAATCCGCTCGGGACGCCCGACGAATTTCAGAAGCAGCACATCCAAGCGGGGTCGAACGGTCGGAAGCTACAGGCATCCAAAGCCAGCACCTTTCAGAATCTGGTTCGACCCAACCTTTCGCGGACGCGGCGAACCGAAGCCAAGTTGCCCTTTCCGGAACGGCGATTCAACACGATCCGCCTGCAGCTGGAAGGTGCGGAACTGGAAATGATCCGGCTTGTGGGCCAGCACATCGCGCACCTGAAACCGTTCGCGCAGACCTCACTTTCGCGGGCGATGATGAGCAGCCCGCGCGCGATCATGCAGCAAGCCGAGAACATGAGCAAACTCGGATCGCTCGACGCCTCGGTGGCCCGGCAATTTCGTGAGTTGGCCGCACGCGTCGCGGTGCCCGCCAAGCTCGCGCAGTTGCTCGCCCTGCTCGACGAACTACGGATCGAGCGGGGATCGACTTGGCGAGCCGTCGTCTTCACCGAGCGGCTCGAAACGCAGGAGATGATCGGCGAAACGCTCCGCGCGCGGGGCATCGCCGTCGGTTTCATCCGCGGCGCCGACGCGGACGGGAATGGCCAAACTATTAAGGGTTACAATGCCGATCCGCCGACCGTCAACGTCATCGTTTCGACCGATGCAGGCGCGGAAGGGATCAATTTGCAGAGGGGCAACGTGCTGATCAATTACGATTTACCCTGGAACCCGATGGTCGTCGAACAGCGGATCGGTCGTGTGCAGCGTCTAGGATCGGATTTCAAGTACGTCGTGATCGTGAACCTTGTCGGAGCCGGGACGGTCGAAGATCGCGTCGTGGCCCGGCTGATGGAAAAGCTGCACGGGGTTTCCCAGACGTTCGGCGACATCGAGGGCATATTGGAAGCGGCCGACTTCGACGACGATGGCATTAAGAGCTTCAAATCGCGCATGGGGAAAATGGTCGTCGATGCATTGCAAGGGAAAGACATCGACGCGTCCCAGCGGCTCATCGACGCGAGTATCGACGACGGAACCAAACTATTTGAAGACGGAAAGCATTTGCTCGATAGTGCTCTGGGCCGTTCGCCGCAGGATGCCGTATCGCATCGGCCACCGCCGAAGATCGAACGCTTTCCGCCGCGGATGGAGTACCGGGAATTCGTCCTCGGCGCGAAGCGGGCCGAAGGCTGGACGGTGCGCGAAATCGATCCGGTGCGAGCCGAGGCCACCGCGCCGGGGCGCGTTATGGAGCGCCTCCGCTTTGCCGACGATGCGGTTCCCGAATCGTCGCGGCCGATCTTTGCGGATAGCCCGGCCCGCACTTACCTGCCGGGTAAGCCCGCCTTCGAACGGCTCGTGCAGCATTGGGTCGATCACCACGCCCACCACATCGCCGACATAAGATCGGGCGCATCGAAGGACGCGGTCGAGCATGCCGAAGAATGGTGCCGCTCGATGCCCGGTTGCGCATTCGTTTCGGCCGTATACGCACCGAATCGATCGGAATTTCAAGGCACCCTGCACATCAAGGTCACGGCGGGCACGGGCGTCGATAAATTTGAAAAACTGTTGTTCACCGCGGTCTCGCCCGAGGGCCACAATGCGATCGCGGAGACCGATGGCGTGATTGTCCATGATGTGGGACTCGGTAAAATGGTTCCTCAATACGATTCCGTCGTCAAGCTCGCTGTCCAAGGGGATCGCGAAGTCGCTGAGTTCTGTGACTATTATCTCGGACGGCTGCGCGAGAGTCTGATACCGGAAGCCCAATTCACGCATTTGCCCGACACGGTGATCGATCCGCAACTCCGAGCCAAGGTCGAGGGGGATTTCCGGCCCTTCGTTCAAGCGGAATTCGTCGCCATTGACGGCATCAGTTACAACTCCGGTGTTGTCCAAGTGCACTACAAAATCGAAGGTGTCGAATACCGAACTGACATGGCCGCCATTCCCGCGGGGCGGCAGTGGCTCCGAGGGGTCGAGCGCGGGCGGTGCGCGATCACCGATGCCATTTGGCCCATCGCGAGTCTGGGTACCTGCGCCGAAACGAAACGCCGCGTGTTGCGCCATCGCCTAATTACTACGGTGACCGGCATTATGGTATTGCCGGATCAAGCGGGAACTTGCGCGGTCACGGGTGAGCGCCACGTGCTTCGAGATCTGGCCGCCTCCGCAGTTTCGCGTCGGGTAGCACATCGGTCAAAACTCATTCAGTGTCAGGAATCCAAGGATTTGATCCTGTGTGAGGAAACAGGACTTTCGGATTTCAGTGATCGCATCGTCCGGTCGGATTTGCTTACGCCATCCGACAAGCCCCCCCCATCGGCGCGGAGTTGCGAGCGAATTTGGCCAATGCTCCGAAACTGGTAAACGGCTGTTGAAAGACGAACTGGGGATGTCTGTGGTTTCCAATCGCTTATTGGATCGAGAACTGCTCCGAGCGTCGGCAATCAGCGGACGTGTAGCACTCCCTTCCGAGATGGTGTGCTGCGAAGCCAATCGCATTGAGGTGTTGCCGGACGAAACCGGCGTCTGCTCCATCACCAAGCAGCGCGTGCTGCTATCTGAATTGGGCGAATGCACCGTATCGCGTCGAGTTATGCTCAAGTCTCTGCTCAAATCTTCGGATTTCAGCGGGAAGGTCGTCGATCGGGAATTACTACAACGGTCTGAGAAGCCACCGCACCGTGAAGGATTTGCCGCCGAATTCGGCCGCTGCGTAATATCGGGGCGTCGGCTATTGAAGGATGAACTGGGAGAGTCTGCTGTTTCGTCGAGAATCGTCGATCTTGATCTGCTCGTCCGATCCGAGGCTTCTCAGAGCCTCGCTCTCCCCGAAGAAATGGCATCGTGCGCGCGTACTCACAAGCGGGTGCTGCCGATCGAGTTGGTGGAGTGCAGCATCACGCAGCAGCGTGTCGTACGGGCCCAGATGGAACAGAGTGATCTCAGCGGTCGGTGGGCGTTGCGGGAGCATGCGCTCCGCTTGCCGGATTCCAGAATAGCGCTCACCGTTGAAACCGTAGGTTGCGTTTGGCTCGGCGCGCCCATCGCCAGATCCGAAGCCGGGCGTTGTGGACTAACCGGTCAAATTGTCTCGATGAAGTTTTTGAATGGGGATGGCCAACTGGCCCCGCTCGCCGATTTGCTCGACGGAGTTGCTCGGGGCGTCGGCAACAATCGGACTCTCTTCCCTTCGCTTCGGCAGTTGGATCCGGATTTGGCGGGGCTTACGAACTTTTTGCAGGTTTGTTCGCCGGGCGGTAACCAAGCGGTTTTGTGCGAAGTCCATTCGAAGGGTTGGTTCAAGACGAAAGTGCGATACTACGGCCTTCTAATTCGCGTCACGGGTACTGATATCGAGGCCGTTGGCTGCGGCGTGCGCGGCTACCGAGACGCCGGCAACAATTTCGTGATTGATCAGGAAGATTTGGTATTCGGCTGACACGATTGCTTCGCTTGTGCCTCCGCATAACTTGGATTACTAGTGGTTCATTGCAGCTGAATGGTTCTCTTGGCCGATAGTATCCGTGACAGGGTCACGGAGGATCGGCCATGGTTCCGAAAACGAAAGTCGAAGTGCGTCTGACGGACGGCCAGCGGGAGACGCTGGACCGCTTGGTGCGAACCGGTTCGCACCCGGCGGCGATGCGGCGGCGGGCCAACATCCTGCTCTTGAGCGACGCCGACGGCCCCGACGCCTGGTCGGACGACGACATCGCCGAGCGTTTGGAAACGTCCCGGATGACCGTCCAGCGGGTGCGACAGCAATTCGCCGCCGAGGGGTTCGACGCCACCTTGCACCGCAAGAAGCCGACCGGCCGGCAGTACCGCAAGCTCGACGGGAAGCAGGAGGCGCAACTGATCGTGTTGGCGTGTTCGAAAGCCCCGGAAGGCCACGCCCGTTGGACGATGGTGCTCTTGGCCGACCGGCTGGTGGAGATGGAGGTCGTCGATTCCATCGACCCAGCCACGGTCTGGCGGACGCTAAAAAAAACGAGATCAAGCCGTGGTTGAAGCAGCAGTGGGTGATTCCG
>JBBRUN010000326.1:0-6560 GCA_038247765.1 Gemmatales bacterium
GCCCCGAGTTGGAGCAGGCGCCGGCGCGTGAGGAATTTGGCGACGACCGGATCGACCACGGTAGTTCTCTAACAGAGCGAATGGAGTCTGGCGAGATTCCGCTAAGGCAGCAGCATGACAGAATTGCCGGCTGCACGCCAGATATCGTCGCGCAGTCACGCCAAGCGGGAGTCACTTCTTCAAGATTTCGTATCCCCCGGTGGCGTACTGGCCGTACGGGTGGCTCATGATGCCGTTGGCCGTGGAACCGGCGTAGCTGCCGGGGTCTTTGGTGATCCGGATTTTGATGATCTTGGTATCCCCGGCTTTGATGGCGCCGGCGTGCACGGCTGCGACGCCGAGGTTCGAGTCGGCCGTGTAGGTACCCGTGCCCCAACAAGTGCCCCCGCCGGCGCCGGTCACTTGGATGCGGACGGTCTTGCCCATGTGCGTCTGGAAAAGTTGATAGAAGCTCGCCGCTTCGACGAGTTCGATCTTCTCATCGATCGAAGAAATCCCGCCCGATTGCAGCGTGCGGGCGTCGGTGACTTTGAGTTTCAAGTCACCGAATTGGAAGGTGTTGATGCGCAGTTGCGCTTCCGCGATCCGACCGGAGAACTGCGATTCGTCGGTGTGAACCGTGTCGGTGTCGCGAGGGGCGTTCTTGCGGGCTTCTTGGTCACCGGCCACCGCCTCGTAGACCATTTCCAAATGCGGCCGGGTGCCGGAGTCGGCTTTGCGAATCGCCGACTTCAGGAACGGGGCGACTTTGCTGCCGAGCGCCTTGAGTTGCGTCTTGGCTTCTTCACGGGCCTTGGCCTCTTTGGAAGCGATGGCCGCAATCGCGGCGTCGAACGACTTCTGGTCTTCGAGGCCGAGTCGAATGCCGAATTCGATTTTGCGGATGTCTTTGGTCGGGATCGACAGCGAACCGTGGGGCGATTGCAATACGATTTGCTCCTCGAGTAGGGAAAACTTCATCGTGCTGCCGTCGGTGAATTGCGCTTCCCAATCGCCGCCGAGGGGCTTGGCTTTCACCGGTGTTTCCGGCTTCGGTTCGGCACCCGGTTTCGGGATCAATTGCCCATCGCTCCGAAGCGCAATGGCGAAGAGACCGGCGAGCGACAGCAACACGCGGAATCGATTCATGATCGACCTCAAATCCGTGGAGAATGGCCCGAACCCACAAGGATCAGCATAGCAGAGGCGTCGGCGGAGGTCTGTAACGATACGGTCACGAAATTCCCGCCCGATCCGACGCCGCGCCCCGGGCTGCGATCTATAGTCGAGTGGTGGTGCTGCGTGCAAAACCGGGTTGACGAAAGCTCCCGATTCCGATGCACTGATCGATTGGAGCGAGCGCCCCGAGGATTGTGCCCGTGCCGATGCTGAATCGAGACGACTGGAAAAGCGACCGCCGCTGGCAGGTTCTAGTCGTGTGCGTCACGGCCGCGATGCTCGCGATTTTCTACGAAGGCGTCTTCGACTTGTTCAAACAGTGGACGAAAGCCGATTATTCGCACGGATTCTTGGTGCCCCCGTTCGCGGCGTATCTGCTGTGGCGTCGGCGCGGGATGCTGCCGGAGCAGATCGCCTACCCCGACCCGTGGGGGTTGCCCTTCTTCGCTGTCGCGGCGGTACTATCGCTGCGCGAAATCGCCGAATACAACTACGGCAAAGAACTGGCCCGGGGATTGTCGATCGTCTTGGGGTTCGCCGGGGTCGCCGTGATGGCCTGCGGCCGTTGGCAGGGGCTGAAGTGGGCTTGGCCGGCGCTCGTGTTCGGTTTGCTGGCCTTGCCGTTGCCATTTACGGCCGAGGTGCAGCTCAGCAACCGGCTGAGGTTGATCGCCGCCCAAGGCGGAACCTTCGTCCTCCAGACCGTCGGCTTCCCGACTTACAACACCGGCACCGTCATCCACATCGGCAAGACGGAAATCGGCGTCGCCGAGGCCTGCTCGGGCTTGAGTATGCTCCTCGCGTTCGTCTCGATGACGGCGGCGATCGCGTTCCTGTGTCCCCCGTCGCGGTCGAAGTGGGATCGCCTCGGCATATTTGCGAGTTCGATCCCCATTGCCGTGCTCTGCAACATCGGGCGGATCGTCGTCACCGGTTTGGTTTACTACGCGGGCTGGAAGGATCTCGGGGATTTCGTCGTCCACGACTTGGCCGGCTGGCTGATGATGCCCTTCGCCCTCGGCATGATCTGGCTGGAATTCAAGCTGATCGATTGGATATTGCCGCCGGTGGAGTACGCCTCGATGGAAGAAGTCGCCAAGGCCTCGCTGGTGGGAGCCGCCGAGAAGATCAAACGCGAAGAAGCCGAGCGCGCCGCGCTGCTGGCGACTTGGAAGCCGTTGGCCGCGCCCCCCGCCGGGGGAACCACGGGATGATGGTGCGTTTCCTCGGGGCGCGGATGTTCGCGCTCTTCGCTTTGGGTGTCGTGGCGTTCACGCTCTACGGCAGCTATGTGCCATTCCACTTCCGCGATCGGCCGTGGCCCGAAGCCGCCGATGCCTTTCGGTGGGCGATGGAGAGCCGCTTCGGAATCCAGTCTCGGTCGGATTGGGTCTCCAACTGCTTGCTCGGGTTACCGCTCGGTTTTTGCTGCTTGGCGACGCTGCGCGTCGATCGTGTGTCGGGTGCGACGACCGCGCTGGTCGGTGTTGCCATTCTTCCATTCTGCGTGGCGTTCGCGGCCGCGGTGGAATTCGGGCAGCTGTATTTCCCCGGTCGCACCTGCGCCGGTTCCGATGTTTGGGCTCAAGGACTCGGATCGCTCGTGGGCGTGCTCGCGTGGATTCTCCGCGGCCAATGGATCACGGACAAAGCGCGCGGGGCATTCGGGCAACCGGGCCACATTGGCAACCCGGCGACGGTGCTCCTGGCGTACGCTGCCTTCGCTCTGCTCGTCCAACTGTTGCCGCTCGACTTCACGATGAGCCCGTCGGAGCTTTACCACAAGGCGGTGGATGGCCACGCGGTCACGCTGGTTCCGCTGGCCGAGTTGAATCCGGAGCCGGGCGAAGCGAAGCTCGACGAATGGAAGAAGCTGCAAGCGTGGCTCGAATTGTTCGCCCTGAGTTGGCCCCTCGGGGCGTTGGTGGCCCGGTTGCCGGGGAAGTGGCGGGTCATCGATGGCTCGCCCCGCGTGCTGGGTTTGGGCCTCTTCGCCAGCGCGATTTCCGAGCTCGGCCAACTGACGGTGTCGTCCCGCCATCCGAGCACGACCGACGTGCTCGTGCTGACCTTCGGCATTTTCGTCGGCTGGGCGGCGGCGCTCGCGTTCGCCGATCGCGGGGTCCGCAAAGTCCGCTTCCGCGTGGCATTCGCTCTCGGCGCGATCTGGTTCGCCGCGCTGGCCGTCATCCATTGGCACCCGTTCGACATTCGACCGGCACTGGTCCCCGTGCGAATCGGCGAGCTCGACTGGATGCCGTTGGCAGACCAAGCGAGCAAGAACTACCTCGGGGCACTCGACGAAGTGCTGACGAAATTCGCGATCTTCGTACCCATCGGTGCGCTGGCGGTTTGGGCGAAGCGAACCTCGGACATGCGACCGGGCGTCGTGGTGCCCGCGCTGATCGCGGGCGGAGTCGCCGCGATTTTGGAATTCGGCCAGACGATGATCCCGAGCCGGATGGCCAGCCCGACCGATGTCCTGTTCGGCCTCGTCGGCGGCTGGGTCGGAGCCGAAGCGACCCGCCGGCTGGCCGGCACCAGCCGGCGCGAATTGCTACTGCCACCGGCGCGAACCGCGACGGGACCCCGGATGGCCGCGCTGCCGACGCGGCCCGCGCACTGACACCGAAGTTGGACAACCGAGAGCCGCGATGGAAAAGCAACTGATTTTGATGATCGTCACCACGGTGGTGGGGGTCGTGGGCAGCTTCCTCGGCGGGCCGTTCTTCGGCATCATGATCTACTACGTGTACTCCGTAGTTCGACCGCAATACGCGTGGAAGTACCAACTGCCGCAGCTCGAGTTCGGCTGGTCGTACATGGTGGCCATGAGCGCGATCGTCGCTACGATCATCTTCCGTTTGGGCTTGCTGAAGATGCCCGCGGCCGGGCCGAGCGCCGGGACGAAACGGCCGATGTGGAACTCCATCCACTACGCCGTGCTGGCGTTCGCATTTTGGGTCACGATGAGCTACTGGTTCGCCGTCGACCGCGATAGCGCCCACGTCCACTTCGTCGAATACTTCAAAATGTTCTTCGTCTTCACCATCGCCTGCCTGAGCGTGCAGCGCGTCAGCCAGCTTTGGATTCTGCTCGCGGCGCTCGCCCTCGCGGACGCCTTCGTCGGCTACGAGATCAACACGTACTACTTCAAAGACGGCCGGCGCAGCTTGGAGTGGGGCGGGGCCGACAACAACGGCGCCGGCCTCCAACTGGCCATGGGCATCCCGCTCTGCTACTTCCTGTGGGAATCCACGGTCAGTCGGTTCCGCTGGGTCTACTTGGTCGGCGCGGCCATGATGGCCCACGCCGTGCTGTTGTCGGACAGTCGCGGGGCGATGCTGTCGGTGCTCGTTTCGGCGCCGGTGCTGTTCTTCTTCAGCCAGCGGAAGAAGGCCCTCATCGCCATCGGCGCCATCGGCGTCGCCTTCGTGCTGCTCAGCACCGGGCCGGAAGTGCAGAACCGGTTTCTGTCGATCTCGGAGCACGAAGCCGACGACAGCGCCAATTCGCGGAAGACCACGTGGATGATCGCCATCCGCATGGCCAACGAGAAGCCGTTCCTCGGCTTCGGACTGCGCTGCTCGAGCAAGTTCACCCAAGAATACGGGGCCGACATGGAAGGCCGCGTGATCCACAGCCAGTATTTTCAGATCGCCGCCGACATGGGTTGGATCGGCCTCTTCTGGTTCCTGCTGCTGCTCATCGCGGTCACACTGCTCACGCATCGGCTTTGGCGCCGCACCCGGCATTGGCCGAAGACCGACACCCTGTTGAAAGCCCGTTCGATCGCGGGGGCGGTGCTCGCGTCGCTGACGGTCTACTGCGTCGGCGGGATCTTTTTGTCGCTCGACCACTTCGAACTGCCTTATGCGCTCTTCTTGATCGCGGCGCAGTTGTGGTCGGTCTACCGGTCTCAGGCTTTGGAAACGATCGTGCGGGCCGAGGCGGCGGCGCAACCGCACCTGATGGCGGCCGCGATGCCGGTAATTCCGCGACCGAGGTACGCCCCGATCCCGCCGCCGTTTCGGAAAAGTCCGAACCCCGTCGCGGCGATCCCCGGGGGCACCGTATGAAAATCAGCCTTTACACGTTCGTGAAGAACGGCCTGCGGAACGACTACCACATCGTGCCGATGTTGAAGCACCACCTGCCCTTCGCGGACGAAATCATCGTCCACGAGGGGCGTTCGACCGATGGTACCTTCGAGGCGATCCGCAATCTCGATCCGAAGATCAAGATCTTCCAATCGGATTGGGACCTCCACAAAGGCATGAACTGGGTCAACGGCTTCAAAGACGCTGCGCGGATTCGCTGCACCGGCGATTGGTGCGTGATGCTCGACGCAGACGAATTCATCCCGGAGTGGTCCTTCGACACGATGCGACTGGCGATGCGAGCGACATCCAAAATGACGCTGCCGATGAAGCTGCTGAACTTCTACGGGAACTACAAGGTGTTGAACGCCTTCCCGGAGAAGTTCCGCTGGCCGGCGTTCAAGCGAAATATCCATCGCAACGTGCCGGAGATCGTCCTGCACGGTGGCGATGCCTCGAGTGTGCGCCATCCGTCCGAGGAATTCGCGATCGACCCCTCGGAGGTGGTCTGTCCTCTGTACCACTTCGGCCCCGTTCGCCATCCGGCAGTGATGCGCGAGATGTGGCGGAACATGCGCGGCCGGTTGTACAACGCACCGCCGCCGCGTTTCCGGCTGCCGTCGTTCCTGTTCAAACTCTTCCCGCACGATTGGAAGGATCCGGACTTCCTCCCGCACTTGCGGCTGTACGAAGGACCGTACATCAAGGCCGTGCGCGATGACCCCGCCGAGTTCACCCGCGATGGCATGCAATTGTTCGATCACTTGAGCGCGAGCGCCGCCAAATGAGCCGCCCGATCCGCGTCGGCTTCGTCGTCCACGTCATGCAGGTCGCCGGGGCAGAGGTGCTCGTCCGCGAGACGATCCGCCATCTGGGAGCGAAGATCGAACCGACGATCTTCTGCCTCGACGCCATCGGAGCTATCGGCGAAGACTTGCAAAAGCAGGGCGTGCCAGTCGTCTGTTTGAATCGCAAACCGGGCTGGGATTTCTCCGTCAGCCGGAAGCTCGCACGCGAATTCACGGCTCGCCAGATCGAGGTCGTGCACGCCCATCAGTACACGCCGTTCTTCTACAGCGCCTTCGCCAAGTGGTTCGCCCGGCCGGTGCCGCGGCTCATCCTCACGGAGCATGGCCGGCATTTTCCGGACGTCGTGTCGCCGAAGCGCCGGGCGATCAACCGCTTAATCCTCGACCGCTGCGCCGACGAAGTCAACGCCTGCATCGGCTTCAGTGCCAAGGCGCTCTCCCGCATCGACGGCTTCCGGGGCAACCGCATCCGCGTCATCGAAAACGGCATTGA